>JBAUWM010000483.1:0-2218 GCA_049583775.1 Nocardioides sp. | reverse complement strand
GGCGTAGGGCAGGTCGGGCAGGGCAGCCGCGAGCGCCAGGCCGGCCGCGATGCCGACCGAGGTCTCCAGGGCTGACGAGACGACCACCGGCAGGCCGATGTCCTCGGCGATCTGAAGACAGGCCCGCACTCCGCCCAACGGCTGCACCTTGAGCACCGCGATGTCGGCTGCCTCGAGGTCGCGTACCCGGTAGGGGTCAGCGGCGCGCCGGATCGACTCGTCGGCGGCGATGGGCACGTTCACCCGGCGCCGGACCAAGGCGAGGTCCTCGACGCTGGCGACCGGTTGCTCCACGTACTCCAGCCCACCGGCGGCGAGGTCGAGCGCGCTGATGGCGGCGATCGCGGCGTCGACGTCCCAGAGACCGTTGGCATCGATCCGGATTCGTCCGTCAGGACCGATCGCATCGCGCACGGCCTCGAGCCGGGCCTGGTCGTCGGCCAGGGTCTGGCCGGGCTCGCCGACCTTCACCTTGGCGGTGCGGCAGCCACCGTCGGTGGTGATGGCGTGGGCCTGCGCGGGCCCGACGGCGGGCACCGTGACGTTGACGGGAACGCGGTCTCGGACCGGCTCGGGCCAGTCGCCGGCCGCTGCCTCGCGGGCACAGGCCAGCCACGGGGCGGCGACCTCTGCGTCGTACTCGAGGAACGGGCTCCACTCGCCCCACCCGACGGGGCCTTCAAGCAGGGCCACTTCGCGCACCGTGATGCCGCGGAACCTGGTGCGCATCGGGATCGACAGCACCTGCCACGCCTGGTCGTCAGCCATCGCCGACCATCGACTTCAGTCGGACCCGGTCGGGCTTGCCGTTGGGCAACAGCGGGATCTCGTCGAGCGCCACCACCTGGCGCGGCGCCCAGGATCGCGGGTGCTGCTCGGCCACCCAGTCCCGCAACGCGTCGAGGTCGACGGGTCCGACGACGAACGCCACCAAGCGGTTGCCCCACTCCTCGTCGGACACGCCGACCACCTCGGCGTCCTTCACCTCAGGATGGGCGCGCAACCGGGCCGCCACAGCGGGGCCGGGCACGTTGACGCCGCCGCTGACCACGACGTCGTCGATGCGACCGAGCACGTGCAGCCGACCGTCATCGTCGAAACGTCCGGCGTCCGCCGTCACGAACCAGCCGTCGACCAGGGTGCGGGCGGTGAGCTCGGGATCGCCTTCGTAGCCGTCGAACAAGGTCGGGCCGCCGATGCGGATGCGACCGTCGGCGTCGATCTTCAGCGCGACGCCGTCGAGCGGGACCCCGTCGTAGACGCAACCGCCGGCCGTCTCAGCGGCGCCGTAGGTAGCCACCACGTTGATGTCGGACGCTGCGGCCTTGGCCCGCAGGGCCGGATCGATCGGACCGCCTCCCAACAGCACCGTGTGAGCCCGTTGCAGCGCGGCGACCTCGGCCGGGTCCCCGAGCAGACGGTGCAGCTGGGTGGGCACGAGCGAGGTGAACCAGGGCGTGTGCGAGCGCCACTCGGCGTCGGGCCAGTCGAGCAGCGGCTCGTACCCCGCCACCAGCGAGCGAGCGGCCACCTGGATGCCGGCCACGTAGTTGTCGGGCAGCTTCAGCACCCACGCACCCGACGCGCCCAACCGGCGTTCGGTGGCCGCCACCGAGGCCAGCACCGCGCGCCGTGACAACCGCACCCGCTTGGGCCGACCCGACGAACCCGACGTCGCGACCACCCACGGCTCGGGCTCCCCCGGGCTCTCCAGCCAGCCGCGCAGTTCCACACCAGGGACAGTAGTCGCGGGGGTGGTGGGGGCTGAACGCGCCGGGAGTTTCGCCTGCCGGCAGGCGAAACTCGCGCCGCGGGCGGCGGAAACGGTCACGAGGCGCGAGATTCGGTCGTCCAGTGCGACCGCAGATCGGGCCGGCTGCTTGAATCAACGCTCGTGGCGACAGCAGGCGAGTGGATCCAGGGGGCGCGGCCCCGCACCTTGCCTGCGGCCGTCGCGCCGGTGTTGGCCGGCACCGGGGTCGCTGCGTACGTCGACCAGGTGGTCTGGTGGAAGGCGCTCCTCGCCCTCGTGGTCAGCCTCGCCCTCCAGGTGGCGGTCAACTACGCCAACGACTACTCCGACGGCATCCGGGGCACCGACGACGACCGGGTCGGCCCGATGCGGCTGGTCGGCAGCGGTCGGGCGACCCCGGGTGCGGTCAAGCGGGCAGCGTTCCTCGCCTTCGGGGTCGCGGCCGTCGCCGGGCTGGTGCTGGCG
>JBAUWM010000482.1:0-3625 GCA_049583775.1 Nocardioides sp. | reverse complement strand
GCGGTGCACGGCACGGCCATCGAGCGCGCGGCGTTCCGGCGAGCCACGAACGCCTCGCATGCCCAGGTTCGTTCCCTGCCAGGCGAGGAGCCGGCCTACTCCGCCTTCGATCCGACGCTCCAGCGGTGGGTCGGCTCCTGCATCTATCGCGGGTTCGAGCAGGCCTCGGAGGCTGTCTGGGGACTCCTCGGCCCCGACCACGACGCGTTCTACGCCGAGGGCGTGGTCTTCGGGGCGATGTTGCAGATGCCGGTCGACGACTGGCCCGCCCACCGGGCAGCCTTCGACACCTACTGGGACGACGGCCTGGCGCGCGCCAGCATCGACGACGCCACCCGCGCTTACCTGATGAGTGTGGTGCGGATGGAGTACCTGCCGCGCCGGATCCCCGGGTGGCTGGCACAGCGTCGGATCTGGCTGACCACCGGCTTCTTGCCCGAGGCCCTGCGCGATCAGATGCACCTGCGATGGACCCTCGCCGACCAGGCGCGCTTCGACCGGATGGTCACGCGGCTGGCGAGCGCCATCAGGCGCTCGCCAGAGCCAGTACGAGCCTTCCCCTTCAACCGGTCAATTCGCCGAGTGCGCTCACAACTGGCATCGGGTGACCCCCTGTTCGACCTCTGACCACGACGCCGTCGCTCGCGGCCTGTGGTCACGCCACCGTGGCGAGCACGGCGTCCAACTCGGTTGTGAGGCCCGCGCGGGTGGCGTAGCGACCGATGGCATCGAGAGCCGCCACCGGCGCCGCCGACACCAGGGTGGCCACGAGGTCAGCTTCGGTGATGGCGGCGAGCAGTACCTCGCCGAGCCCTCGTTCGCCGGGGAGGTGATCGATGAGCGGCACCACGTCGAGCCAGAGGTCCTGCGCCGCGGCCGCCTCGACGATGCTGCGCAGCACGGCGGCGTCGTGGAACGCGGGCGCTGCAGCCAGTCGCGCGCAGGCATCGGGGCTCATCAACCTGACGATCGGAAGCAGGCTGTCCCACAGGTGGGCCTGCGAGACCGCCGTGACGAGCTCGCCGACCACGCTCTGCGAGAGCCCCGCCAGGGTGTCGGCGATCGGCCCCCGGCGCTCCTCGGAGAGGTGATCGAGCAGGTCAAGGGCCTCGGCCCACAAGCCCAGCTCTGACGCCCGTTCGAGCACCCCGGGCACCCGGTCGGCAGGTAGCAGACCGACGGCATGGTCGAGCTTGTCCTTGTGCTCGAGCACGAATGCGGTGCGCAGCATCGCCTCGTCGCTCAGCACCCCCATGGCGGCGACGATCGCGTCGTCGGAGACGAACGCGAGGAAGCGCCCCATCGTCACGTGCTCTTCGCGGCGGCCGAGTTCTTCGGCCACAGGCACCACGAGCGTGTCAGGCACCGCCGCGATGATGGCGGCAACCCGACGCGGGTCGAGCTCGATCGCCACGTCCGCCAAGAAGATGGGGGAGAGACGCCGCGCAACGTCGACGGCCTTGCTGGGGTCGACGGCTCCGGCGGCGCGAGCGCACAGCAACGGGCCGAACGCCTTTTCGGCAATCGTGGCGACGATGGGGCTGGGCACCAGCTTCGAGGCCGCGCCGACGCGTCCGAGAGTCCGGGCACTCTCGTCGAAGAGCCGATCAGTGGCAGCGTTGCGGAACTCGGCCAGCGACGCTGCCGGGACGTCGTCCAGGGCCGGCAGATCGGCGACGTCGACCCCCAGCAGCCGGGCCAGCTTGAGCACCTCGGCGCGATTCTGCAGGCGTTCGCTCATCGGAAGAGAACCTTGGTCACCGGGCCGCGCAGCAGCCGCGGGATGAAGCTCAGGCCACGGTCGGTGGCCTCGGCCAGTGCCGCCGCCTGCTGGTGCCGGGCCGCCTTCAGAATCTTGGCAAGCCTGGCCAGGTCGGCATCAGTCAGGGTCGCGAGATCGGGGGGCAGGCTGGTCCCGAGCTCGCGCTCGAGGTCGGCGGCGCTCATAACCGTGACGCTAGTGCGAATGGTGGTGACGGTGGAGTTGATCGGGGTGAATGTCGGTGGGAGATGTCACGATCGGGATCGCCGGTGACGTAGGCTGACGGCCTTCCCCCGAAGGTCGTTCGACTCGCCTCACGGCGCGCCGTCCGCGCCCAGCAGCACGCCCGACCACGACCCGACGAGGACTCCCGCCCCCATGTCGACCGGCTCCCGCGACTCGTTCGCCCATCTCCACGTCCACACCGAGTACTCCATGCTCGACGGGGCGGCTCGCCTGGGAGCGCTGGCCGAACGCACTGCCGAGCTCGGCATGCCGGCGGTCGCCATGACCGACCACGGCAACGTCTTCGGAGCGTATGAGTTCTACGCCAAGTGCAAGGCCGCCGGGGTGAAGCCGATCATCGGCATCGAGGCCTACTTCGCGCCCAACATCAGCCGGTTCGAGCGCAAGCGCGTCAACTTCTACGACGGCGGTCCCGACGACGTCTCGAGTCGCGGCGCCTACACCCACATGACCCTGCTCTCGGAGACCACCGAGGGCATGCACAACCTCTTCCGGCTCTCCACCGGTGCCTGGCGTGACGGGTTCTTCCAGCACCCGCGCGCCGACCGCGAGTTGCTCGCCACCCACGCCAAGGGGCTGATCGGCACCACCGGTTGCCCGTCCGGCGAGGTGCAGGTGCACCTGCGGTACGGCAACTACGACGCGGCCCGCCAGACGGCTGCCGACTTCCAAGACATCCTGGGCCGCGACAACTACTTCCTCGAGCTCATGGACCACGGCCTCGACATCGAGAACCGAGTCCGCGACGGGCTGCTGCGCCTCGCCGGAGACCTCAAGATCCCGCTGCTGGCCACCAACGACTCGCACTACGTCATGCGTGAGGACGCCGCGTCCCAAGAACACCTGCTGTGCATCAACTCCGGCTCGACCATGGACATCCCGGCCGGCGACGGTCCAGGTCAGCGCTTCGCCTTCACCGGTGACGGCTACTACCTCAAGTCGGCCCAAGAGATGCGCGCCCTCTGGGTCGATCGCTACGACCTGCGCGAGGCCTGTGACAACACCCTCCTCATCGCCGAGCGCTGCGACGTCAACTTCACCGAGGGCAGCGGCACCTTCATGCCGAAGTTCCCGTGCCCCGAAGGGGAGAACGAGGACTCCTGGATGGTCAAGGAGGTCGAGCGCGGACTGAAGGTGCGCTACCCGAACGGCATCCCCGACGCCGTGCGCAAGCAGGCTGACTTCGAGGTGGGCGTGATCACCTCCATGGGGTTCGCCGGCTACTTCCTCGTCGTCGCCGACTTCATCAACTGGGCCAAGAACAACGGCATCCGGGTCGGCCCCGGCCGTGGCTCGGGCGCCGGGTCGATGGTGGCGTACGCGATGCGGATCACCGACCTCGACCCGTTGGTGCACGGGCTGATCTTCGAGCGCTTCCTCAACCCCGACCGAGTTTCCATGCCCGACTTCGACATCGACTTCGACGAGCGTCGGCGCGGCGAGGTCATCAAGTACGTCACCGAGAAGTACGGCGACGATCGAGTCTCGATGATCGTCACCTACGGCACCATCAAGGCCAAGCAGGCGGTCAAGGACTCCTCGCGCATCCTCGGCTACCCGTTCGCCATGGGTGACCGGATCACCAAGGCGATGCCGGCCTCGGTGATGGGCAAGGAC
>JBAUWM010000481.1:0-2234 GCA_049583775.1 Nocardioides sp. | reverse complement strand
CGTGGACACGGCGCTCCGCGATGTCGCAGCGGCCGCACGCCGTACGAGCTCGTGCGTGCAGGACGCTGGCGCGCGGCTCGTCACGGCCTCGCAGGGAAGCTGCTGCATCCCGTGCATCACACGGTCAGCGATGCTGCCGACGTGCTTGCGGTGCTCGTCGACCACGTGCGCCTGGCGCTGAGCGAGGCCGGTGACCTGGAGCGGGTGGAGGAAGGCATCGCGCGCGCGCATCGCTCCGGCGGCGCGGGCGCCCAGCGGGCGGCCTTCGAGCGCACCGGCAGCATCGACGGCGTCGTCGACGACCTGGTCGATCGGACGGCACGCGCCTGGGCCTGATCTCGCCTGATCTCGCGGATCTCGTGGTGAGCGTCGCCGGAGAACCCGGTTGGTATTCACCCTGAGGACGGGCCGGGACAGATCCCCACTCAGGGTGATCCGGGGTGCGCCAGCGGGCTCGTAACGTCGCCGCATGGAACTCGGTGACAACCAGCCGCACCTGAGGGCTGTCTCGATGCCACGACAGCCGTCCGCCGCCGTGGTGGTGCTGCATGGAGGGGGCTCGCGCCGCGACCGGATGCGGGTGAGCCCTACCCAGCTGTCGGTGCTGCGGATGATCCCAATCGCGCGATCCCTGGCGCGCAAGCACCCGCACGCTGGCGTCTTCCGTCTGCTGAACTCGGCGCGCGGGTGGGACACCCACCTCACGCCCCTCGCCGACGCCGAGTGGGCCGTCGCCAAAGTCGTCGAGCGACTGGGGCCAGTGCCGGTGGCGTTGGTAGGCCACTCGCTCGGTGGCCGCGCGGCGTTGTTGGCTGCTGGCTCCCCGCACGTGGGTCCGGTCGTGGCACTCAACCCCTACCTGCTCCCCGGCGACGACCGGAACATCGCAGGCGGTCCTCTGTTGGTGGTGCACGGCAGCGACGACCGCATTGCCTCGCCCGCCATCGCCGCCAAGACGGTGCGTCGGTTGCAGGAGCGCGGCATCGACGCTTCGTTCACCGAGGTCCCGGGCGGACGGCACGCGATGTTGCGCCACCATGGGGAGTTCCAACGACCAGCGTCCGACTTCGTGACGATGGCGCTCAACGGCGACGGCGACGCCGGGTCGTCCGCACGGCGGCGCCGATGAGCGAACTCAGCACCCGACTGCTCCGCGAGGGATATCGCGATCGTGCATGGCGCCACGTGCGCCACGTGCGCCACGTCGTCGAAGACGTCGACAGGTGTCGTGATCAGACGCGATGACCGGCGCTGCGACGTCAGGCGGTGCTAGGGGCCGACGAGATGGCCTCGACCAGGTCGCCGGTCATCTCGTCGGGCAGGCATCTTCCGAGCGATGTCGGCCTGGCTGATCATGCCGACCAGGTCGTGTCCGTCGATGACCGGAAGTCGCCGGACCCCGGCCCCGCGACGTGCGGTGATGCCTCAGGTCGTGCTCGATGGGTACCACCATTCAAAGGGGGCAGCTCCCTTCGCCGACCGAGAGGAACAGACATGAGGGCAGTCACCTGGCAGGGCCGACAGGACATGCAGGTCACCGACGTCCCCGACCCCGAGCTCCAGGACTCCACCGACGTCATCGTGCAGATCACCTCAACCGGGCTGTGCGGTTCAGACCTCCACCTCTACGACCCGCTCACGCCGTTCATGACTCCCGGCGACGTCGTGGGCCACGAACCCATGGGACTGGTGACCGAGGTCGGCGCAGACGTCGTCAAGCTCAAGAAGGGCGATCGGGTCGTCGTGCCCTTCAACATCAGCTGCGGCAACTGCTGGATGTGCCGTCGCGGCCTGCACAGCCAGTGCGAGACCACGCAGAACCGCGACCAAGGCACCGGCGCCAGCCTCTTCGGCTACAGCTCGTTGTACGGGCAGGTGCCGGGCGGACAGGCCGAGGCCATGCGGGTGCCGTTTGGTGACGACCTGCCCATCAAGGTGCCGCAGGGTCCGCCAGACGACCGTTTCCTCTACCTCTCCGACGTGCTGCCCACGGCATGGCAGGCGGTCGAGTACGCCGACGTCGCCGACGGTGACACCCTCCTGGTCATGGGCGCCGGCCCGATCGGAGACATGGCGTCGCGCATCGCCCTACGACGCGGACTTCGCGTGCTGGTCGCCGACCTGGTGCCGGAGCGGCTCGCGCGGGTGGCCGCCCGTGGTGCCGAGACCCTCGACCTGGGCGACATCGACTCCCAGGACGTGCCGGAGCAGGTGCGCGAACTCACCGCTGGCCG
>JBAUWM010000480.1:0-7370 GCA_049583775.1 Nocardioides sp. | reverse complement strand
CGCGCCATGATGCTGCTGTGACCGTCGTCTCTCGCCTCCGCGCCGCGGGCTGCGTCTTCGCCGAGCAGGAAGCAGCCCTGCTCGTCGAGGCGGCGATCGACGGCGATGAGCTCGAAACCCTTGTCAGAGCGAGGGAATCGGGCACGCCGCTGGAGTATCTCCTCGGGTGGGCAGAGTTCGACGGCGTGAGAGTTCGCATCACCGACGGGGTCTTCGTGCCCCGGCAACGCTCACAGCTTCTCGCGGAACTCGCGGGCCGACTGGCGCCGTCGGACGGCGTCGTGGTCGATCTCTGCTGCGGAAGCGGCGCGCTCCTCGCCGCAGTGCTCAGGCGTCGACGCGACCTCGACGGGCACGCGGTCGACCTCGACCCGGTGGCCACCGATTGCGCACGGCTCAACCTGCCCGCCGACCGCGTTTACCTGGGCGACTTGTTCGACCCGCTGCCCGACCACCTGCGTGGCCATGTCGACGTGCTCGTCGTGAACGCCCCCTACGTGCCGACGTCGGCGATCGACCAGTTGCCGAGCGAGGCCCGCGACCACGAGCACCTTCTAGCCCTGGATGGCGGACCTGACGGTTTGAGCGTGCACCGGCGGGTCGCCGCCGAGGCCACCCGCTGGCTCAGCCCGGTCGGCGTCCTGTTGATCGAGGTGGCCACCGAGCAGGTAGCGGCTGCCCGCGCGATGTTCGACGTCCAGGGGCTCCACGCCATTCTGCACACCGATCCCGAACGCGGGGCAACTGTGCTCGCCGCCGCGCGCGAATGGCCGGACGCCGCCGCGCGGCCGGTACCCTGAGCCGTGCTCCGCGTTGCTCCCCTGACGGCCTTGGCCGTGGCCCTCGTGCTGCTGCCGAGCGCCTGCTCGTCGCACATCGGCGAGCCCGTCGCGAGCGCCACCGACCAGCCGAACCTGGCAACGTGGCTCGATGACGACGCCGACGTCGCCTCACTCTCGTTGGTCCGTGGACAAATCGACCTCGCCGGCGCGACCGACGCCCGACTCACCGTGGGGCTGCGCAACGCCAGGATCACCGCCATCCCCAACGGCTGTGTGCCGAGCACGGTGGTACGCCGCCGCTCGTTCACCACCGGCCCCACCCTCGTGTGCCAGGTGGCCGGAGGGGTCGACACGGTCTCGTTCGACGCCATCGTCGTCGGACCGCAGGGCGGCACGGTCACCGGCACCGCTGCGTTCGGCGACGGCGCCGACCGGCAGCGCGGCACCCTGCCGGAGCGCACCATCAGCGGTGGCAGCCCCACCTTGGCGCCCGACCTCCGCCTGATCTCAAGTCCCGACTTCCTCAACGCCGACGTCGGCGACCTGGCCGAGGGGCCGTCTCGGTGGACTCCCGCGCGGTCGTCCAACTCGACCAACGCCGACTACGAGCGGGCCTTGGGAGAGATCCTCGACGACTGGGCCGACCTCGACCCGGCCGCGGTGCTGGTGGCCGGAGATCTCGTCGACGGGCGCTGGGGTTACGACGATCAGAAGACCGGCAACTTCGGTCCGGTCACCACCTTGCCCCAGGCGCGGGCTGCACTACGCCGCGCCGCGCGGACCTACTACCCGCAGTGGACCGAGCGCTTCACTCGTCGCGGCCTGGCCCCCTTCCCTGCCATGGGCGACCACGAGTACGGCGACAACCCGTGGTCTGCCCGCAAGCGCAAGTTCGCCTCCGACTTCCGCCGCGAGTTCGCACGTGAGTTCACCCTGTCCCCCACAGGTGCGCCACGGTTCGCCGACCGCCCACCTGGCCAGGCGGCCACCACGGCCTACGCCGGACGTCCGACGCCAGACCTGCAAGTGGTGACGCTCGACGTCTTCGACATCACGCCGCAGCGCGCCCGCGTCGGCCTCGACGCTCAACAGTTCACTTGGTTGCGCGGAGTGTTGGCCAAGGCCAAGCGCGACGACGTCGAGTGGGTCGTCGTTCAGGGACACACGCCGATCGCGACGCCGGTGCGCGCCCGTGGTTCGAGCGTGCTGCAGTACCCCGGCGGCACCGACTCGCGCCTGTGGAAGCTGTTCCGTCGCTACGACGTCGACCTCTACCTCGCCGGCGAGGTGCACGACACCACCGCGATCGAGCGCGACGGAGTCGTGCAGATCTCGCATGGTGGGCTGTTCCAGTTCGGTCTCACCACCGCTCTGGTGTTGGACTTCTACGGCAGCTCGCTCTACCTGACGTTGCGCGACTACGACGTGCGGCATGCCGACGTCGGCCCGCGACTCTGGGAGACACGGCGCGGCGGGATGCCGAGCCAGATCTCGGTCGAGGGCTCACCGATGACCATCGGCACCGCAATCGTCAGCCAGGGCCGCCTGATCGACCCGAGCGGCGTCCTCAAGCCGTTGCGCTGACCGTGCGGGGTTACCCCGACGGGGTGCCGGACTTCTCCACGATGGGCACGTTCGCCTCGGGATGCCCGGTCACCCACGACGGCGGCTCGAACAGCCAGCCAGCGCCCAGTCGCAGCAGCAAGGCGTGGACGGCGAAGCAGCCCGAGACCACGACCGCCGACACGGTCACCGGGTAGGCCAGCGCCACCCACGGCGACCAGCTGTGGCCCACCCCCAGCGCGTGTGGCACCTGGACCAGCGCGACGAGCACCACCAGGTGCAGCACGTAGACGCGCATCGTGCGTCGTCCGATCCACGCCAGCACTCGGCCCAGGTCATTGGACGCGATGCGCACGGCGATCGTGATGCCCAGCGGGAGCCCGACGACACTGGCCACGAACGCCGAGACGGTCCAGGGCAGCGGCGAGTAGACCGCTACCAGAGCGGCGGCCGCGTAGCCGAGCACCAGCGGTGTCAGCGGGAGCCGACGTGCAGCCAGCCAGCGCACGGCTTGGGGCATCAGGGCACCGGCGAGGTAGTAGACGAGGTGTCCGAGCACGGCGGCCCGGTTGTTCTCCTCGATCGACATGAAGCTGACCGAGACCGAAAGCAGTGCGGCAGCCGTGAGCACGACAGCAGGATTGAGGTCGCGCACCAGTCTGGCCACCACGAAGTAGGCGACCATCGCGTACAAGAACCACAGGCTCGAGGCCGCCCAGAGCAGCTCGCCCACGAAGTCGACCGGCGACTGCACACGGTTCGCTGGGATGTCGGGCTCGATCGTGTAGACGCCGATCATGACCACCAGCCACACGACGTACAGGTAATAGCCTCCGCGCACCCGGCTCACCGCGTGCGGCAACGGACGACGGATGGCACTGGAGGCGAAGAATCCGCTCACCAGGAAGAACAGCGGCATCCGGATCGGCTTCAGGGCGTAGGTGAGGTCGTGCCAGAAGTCGCCGACCATCGACAGCGGCGGTGGCAGCAGGAGTTCGAAGTCCTTGAGCACCACGTGGTGCACGACCACGAGGAGGATGCAGGCTCCTTTGGCCACGTCAGGCCACGCCAGCCTCGTCCGAGAGTTCATGTCGATAGAAAAGTTAGCCCGGCGAGCCGGCTGGAGCGCAATCAGCGCAGGGCGTCGTCCCACGCGTCGTTGAACGACGTGAGGTCGTCGATGAGGCGCGCGGCGCGCTCGTCGCCTAGGGCCTCCAGCACCCGGGTGATCAGCGCAGCCCGGATTGCCCCGTCATGCTCGTAGGCCTCGGCGCCGACGGGGGTGGGTCGCACGAGCTTGCTGGCACTGCCCGGCACCTCGAAGCGCTCGACGTAGCCGGCGGCCAACGCGGCATTCACCTGACGGTTGACCGTCGATTGCTCCAGACCGAGGTCGCTGGCGAGCTGACGCAACGTGCGGGGCTCGCCGTCCGAGAGTGTCCACAAGATGCGGAAGGCCGAGTCTTCGAGCCGCGACCCCGCATAGACCGACGTGCGACGTCGCTGCAACCGGATCAGCTGGTCGCCGAGAGCGGCGATGCTGCTGTGCGGCTGGTCGGAGGTCGACGACATGGACATCACTTTCGTGATCGTGGTCACGAGATTGTTTCAGACGGGAAGGGCGTGTGTATCGTACACATCCATGACCGTCCCTGCCCGCGCCGCGCGCCCGCTGCTGACGGTCATCGTCTTGTGCTTCGGCGGCATGACCGTGTCGCTCACCCAGACGCTGGTCATCCCGATCCAGGGTCGCCTGCCTGAACTGCTCGACACGTCGGTGGCCAATGCGGGATGGGTGGTCACCATCACGCTGCTCGCCGCGGCGGTGGCCATGCCCATCAGCGGTCGGCTCGGTGACATCTTCGGCAAGCAGCGGGTGATCGTGGCCAGCGTCGTGCTGCTCACCATCGGCTCGCTGATCTGCGGCACGGCCGACTCGCTGGCCCCGATGCTCGTCGGCCGCGCCTTCCAGGGCTTGGCGATGGGATTCATCCCAGTGGCGATCGCCCTGATGCGCGAGGTCACACCTCCCCACCTGACCAACACCGCGATCGCCGCGATGAGCGCCACCTTGGGCGTCGGCGGGGCGATCGGACTGCCCCTCTCAGCCTTCGTGGTGCAGACGTTCAACTGGCACGCGATCTTCTGGATGGCAGCGATCCTCGCCATCGTGCTCGCGCTCGGCGTCATCACCCTCGTTCCGCATGCGAACGACGCCGACGGCGGCCGCGTCGACATCGTCGGCGCCCTGACCTTGGCGGCCGGCCTGGTGGCCACGTTGGTCGGGGTCTCGAAGGGGCACGAGTTCGGCTGGGGCAGCCACCGCACCATCGGCTTGATCGTCGGTGGTGTCGTGATCCTGGTGCTGTGGGGCTTCTTCGAGCTCGCTCAGCGTGAACCTCTGGTCGACCTGCGCGTCACGGCCCGCCGTCCGGTGCTGCTCACCAACCTCGCGGCCATCGCGATCGGGTTCGGGATGATGGCGCAATCGATCGTGGTGCCGCAGTTGCTACAGCTGTCGACGTCGACCGGCTACGGACTCGGCCAGACGATCCTGGAGACAGGGCTCTGGATGGCGCCCGGCGGTTTGGTGATGATGGCGTTCGCCCCGGTCTCGAGCCGCCTGATGACCCGCGTCGGCCCCAAGATCACCCTGATGATCGGCGCCTCGGTGCTCGGGTGCGGCTACCTCGTCGCGTTCTTCATGATGGACGCCCCGTGGCAGCTGCTCATCGCTTCGTCGATCGCCTCGGCCGGTGTCGGCATCGGCTACGCCGCAATGCCGACCCTGATCATGGGGTCCGTGCCGATCACCGAGGCAGGCTCGGCACTCGGCGTGAACTCGCTGATGCGCTCGATCGGCACGACCACCGCCGCTGCGGTCATGGTGACGGTGCTGTCGGGCTCGATCGGCGACCTCGGGGTGCCCAGCCAAGGTGCCTACGAACTCTGCTTCCTCATCGGCGCCCTGGCTGCGTTCGTCGGTGTCGCGATCACCGCCTTGGTGCCCCACGTGCACCAGCGGGTGCTCGCACCCATCACACCCGCCAAGGTCCCCGTCTGATTCACGCTGACCCGTCGCCTATCAAGGGCGGGTCAGCGCGAATGGGGGTCGAGCAGTTGGGCCAGGTGGAGGGACGGGCGGTCGCGGAGGTCGGCCACCTGGGTGCGGCAGGAGAACCCGTCGGCTAGGACGACGGCGTCGGGAGCGGCGTCGAGAGCGGGCAGGAGGTTCTGCTCGGCGACGGCTACCGACACCTCGTAGTGGCCGATCTCGACGCCGAAGTTGCCGGCGAGTCCGCAGCAGCCGCCCAGCCGCTGCACCGTGGCACCGGTGGCCGCGAGGAGCTTGGCGTCCTCGCCCCAGCCCATCACCGCGTGGTGGTGGCAGTGCGGCTGCGCGACCACGTGTATGCCGGTGAGGTCGGGCGGCGTGTAGCTCTCGGTGCGCGCCAAGAGTTCGGCCAACGTGGTCGTTGCTGCCGCAACAGCGCGGGCGTCGTCAGTGCCGATCAGCTCGAGCGCATCGCTGCGCAGGACTCCGGTGCACGACGGTTCGATGCCGACGATCGGGATCCCTTCGCGTGCAGCCGCGGCCAATGAAGAAACGGTGCGACCGAGGATCCGTCGTGCCGCATCGAGCTGCCCGGTGGTGATCCAGGTGAGCCCGCAGCACACCTGCGACTCGGGCAGACGTGGCGCGTAGCCGGCGTCCTCGAGCACGCGCACGGTCGCGGCCGCGACCTCGGGGTCGAACGAGTTGGAGAACGAGTCGGCGAACAGGATGACCGGGATTCCCGGGGAGCCCGACGGCGTGAACGAACGTCGGAACGGACGGCGAGCAAAGGCCGGCACCGAACGACGTCGGTCAACGCCAGCCAACCACAGGGCCAGTCGCCCGATTCCTGGTAGCCGCAGAGCGGCATTGGCCAGGCGCGGCGTCCAGCCGGCCAAGCGTGCCCAGAGCGGAAGCCGTCCGAGGGCGTAGTGGGAGCGCGGGCGCAATCGGCGTCGGTAGCTCTGGTGCAGCACCTCTGACTTGTAGGTGGCCATGTCGATGCCGGTAGGGCAGTCGGAGGCGCAGCCCTTGCACGAGAGGCAGAGGTCCATCGCATCGTGTACGCCGGGGTCCCGCCAGTCGAGCTCGCCACGCACCACTTCTTGCAGCACGCGTGCCCGGCCGCGCGTGGAGTCCTTCTCCTCGCGGGTGGCCAGGTAGGAGGGACACATCACGCCACCCGCGGCGGAGTTGTCGGCGCGACACTTGCCCACCCCGGTGCAGCGATGCACGGCCTGGGCCAGGTCGCCGTCGTCGTGCGGGTAGAGCATCGCCAACTGCCGACCACGTGGAAGTGGGAACGAGCCGGCCACGCGCACGTCGGCATCGACTGGGTCGGGGTCGACGAGCACCCCGGGGTTGAGCAGGTTGTCAGGGTCGCAGGCGTGCTTGATGGCGCCGAACAGGGCAAGCGCGTCGGCTGAGTACATGTGCGGCAGCAGCTCGCTGCGCGCCCGCCCATCGCCGTGCTCACCCGACAGGGAACCGCCGAACTCCCCCACCAGCTTCGCGGCGTCGGTCAAGAACGAGCGCAGCACCGCGGTGCCGTCGGGCCGGTCGAGCGGGTAGTCGAGGCGCACGTGCATGCAGCCGTCACCGAAGTGGCCGAACGGTGCCGAGGTCATGCCGTAGGAGGTGACTAGCTCGTCGAAGCGAGCCAGGTAGGCACCCAGCAGGTGGGGCGGCACGGCGGCGTCCTCCCATCCTGGCCAGGCGGGACGGTCGGCGGGCGAGCGACCCGCCATGCCGGCGCCGTCCTCCCGAATGCGCCACAGACTGGCTTGGATGGACGGGTCGTCGACCACGAGCGCGTCGACCCCGAGACCGGCGGCCGCGAGCCGGTGGGCACGGTCGAGCACGTCAGCCCGGTCGTCGCCAGCCAGCTCCACGAAGAGCCACGCAGCGCCGCGCGGCAGCGGGGGCACGGCGTCCGGACCGCGCCGGGCACGCAGCACCTCGAGCAACCG
>JBAUWM010000479.1:0-1981 GCA_049583775.1 Nocardioides sp. | reverse complement strand
GTGCTCGGCGTCCGCCCGACCGAGGTGGGCCGGTTTCGGCTGCGCTTCGTGGTGCGCGGACCGGCATCCGATGGGCTGCTGTGGCAGGCGCGCGGATGGCGTGGACACGAAGGCCGCACCGCCCGGCGAGCCGGAGTGCAGCGCGGTTGGATCGCGCAGGAGAACCGCGACTGGACCGTCGTCAGCGCGGAGACCCGCGTGCGCAAGGCGCGCCCAGAGATCGTCACGCAAACCTCGCACCAGCAAGTCACACCGGGCGCGGCGTTGCACGACCAGGTGACCATCTCGGGGCTGCCGCCTGGATACGCCGGTGCGGCCACGGCGGTGCTGCACGGGCCGTTCGAGCAGCAGCCGGGTGCGTCCGACTGTTCGGCCGGCACGGAGGTGGGTCGAGTCCAGTTCCCTGTCACGGCCGATGGCACCTACCGGACGCCGTCTGTGGTGGCGGCGTCAGTCGGCTTCTACACGTGGATGGTGAGCCTGCCCGGCGACGTCGACGCGGTGCCGGTGACCTCCCCGTGCGGGTTGGTGCCGGAGACCACGCAGGTCGTGCCATTCACTCCGCGCGTGCGCACAAAGGTTTCTCGACAGCACGCTCTCACCGGGTCAAGCCTGGTCGACACGGTCTTCGTGGCTGGGGTTGGCGCTACGCCGATCCTGGTTCGTTGGCGACTGCACGGTCCGATCGCACCGGACGTGAGTGGCAGTTGTCGCGGGCTTGTGTGGGACGACGCCCCGATCGCCGACCGTGGCAGCTTCGAGGCGTCCGGTGACGGCACCTATCGAACCCGCCCGAGCGTCGTTCGCGAGCCCGGCTGCTTCACCTACAGCGAACGCATCCCACGTACACCGCTGACGGAGAGCGCCTCGACCGAGCCGGGCGTGCCGGTCGAGACCGCGCTCGTCACCCGGCCGGTCACGCCCTCGGTGCCCGAGGTGCCCACCGGTGCTGCGCCTGCGGTCGAGTGGACGCCGCGGCCGATCGAAGGTGACGCCTTCATGCCGTCCAGCCGAGCCAAGCCACGATTCCTGCATCGCTTCTACCCAGGAGTGGCGAGCGCCGCCAGCCCTGGTGGCCCCGTGTCACGGCTAGAGCTGCCGCGCATCGGCGTCAGCGCGCCCGTCGCGTCGGTGGGGTTCGACCGCGGCACCATGGCGATCCCGCGCGACACCGGGACGGTTGGCTGGCTCGCGACCACCGCCGCTGCCGGCGACCTGATCGGCTCGAGCGTGATCTCCGGACACGTCTCTGATCCGCAGGACCGACCAGGGGCCCTGTGGCGCTTGCGGTCAGCTCGTCCGGGCGACGTCGTGCATTGGCGGAGTGGCCCAGCGGTGACCCGGTACGTCGTGAAGTCGGTGCGTCGCTATCCGCGGTCGAAGGGGGTGCCCGCGGAGCTGTTCCGCACCGACGGGCCGCACACCCTGCACCTGGTGACGTGTGCTCGAAAGGTCGTTCGCGGCGACCGGTTTCACTACCGCGACAACCTGGTGGTCACGGCAGTCCGAGTCGCAGGTCGGAGCTAAGTGTGCTGCCGGTGTTACGTTCTGCCACATGGACACTGCATGCAGGTGGTGACCCAAGACGCCGACTTCGATGTGCTCGCCGAGCTCGGACTCGTCGAGCTTGTGCGGGTGTGAGGTTTCGAGGCTCGCTCCGCTCGCACCTCAACCACCTGGAGATGTCGATGGTCGAGGCTTCGAAACCGGTGGTCGAGCAGCGAGCGCAGCGAGCGTCGTCGAGACCCCAGAAAGTTCTCCACAACCCCTGTGGTTGAGCCAGATTCTCGGATCGGACTGTCGGTGCCTAGTGCTTGACCAGACCACATGAAGGACGACGGCAACACCACTCGATCGGGTCACCCGATCAACGTGGTCGTGTCCGAATCCAGGGCCGCGCTCATGTCGTTGGTCGAGCGGCCGGTGTGGTCGATGGATGCTGCCGAGACCCGTGCGGCCTTGGTCGATCTCACCAGGTTGC
>JBAUWM010000478.1:0-13194 GCA_049583775.1 Nocardioides sp. | reverse complement strand
GCCCGACGCCGAGCCGTCGGTCTTCCAAGACACCAACGCCGCGAAGCAGGCGCTCCAGAACGACCAGATCGATGCCGTCCTCGCCGATCTGCCCAGCGCCTTCTACATCACCGCGGTCGAGATCCCGAAGAGCACGATCGTCGGGCAGTTCCAGCCCGAGACCGGTGCGCAGGAGGAGTTCGGCATGCTCCTGGCCAAAGGCAGTGAGCTGACGCCGTGCGTGAACCTCGCTCTGGCCGAGCTCGTCGACGACGGCTCACTCGCTGAGCTCGAGCAGACCTGGCTCTCCGACACGGTGAACGTGCCGACCCTGCAGTGACCGACCCTGCAGTGACCGACCCCGGGCTGGCTGGCGCCGAACGCTGGACGCCGAGCGAGCGCGAGCTCGCCCGGCGCGCGGTGCGGCGACGACTGCGCCGTCGCTCATCGGCCGTGGCGGCGATCGCCGTGGTCGTGGTGTTCGGTGGGGCGATCGCGGGGCTGGTCAGCACACCGGGCTGGACGGCGGTGCGCCAGCTCTTCTTCGATCTCGACGTGGCCGGCGACTCCATCGGAGGCATCGCCAGCCACTTCTGGATCAACGTCAAGCTGTTCGTGATCTGCGAGGTGCTGATCCTGGCGGTCGGGCTCGGCGTTGCGTTGGTGCGGGTGTCGATCGCGCCGGTGCTGGCTCCGCTTCGCATCGCCGCGGTCGTCTACACCGACGTCTTTCGCGGCATCCCGACCGTGCTGCTCGTGCTGCTGCTTGGCTTCGGCGTCCCCGCACTGCAGCTCGCCGGTCTCACCAACTCGCGCACGGTCTGGGCGGGCGTGGCGCTGGTGCTGTCTTACGGCGCCTACGTGGCCGAGGTGTTCCGCGCAGGCATCGAGTCGGTCCACCCTTCGCAGATCGCGAGTGCCGAAGCGCTCGGACTAGGCCGCGGCCAGACCATGCGGTTCGTGGTCGTGCCGCAAGCCGTTCGACGGGTGGTGCCGCCCCTGCTGAACGACTTCATCTCCCTGCAGAAGGACACCGCGCTGGTCTCCGTGCTCGGCATCTTTGACGCGGTCTTCTTTGCGCAGGACTACAGCAACTTCAACTTCAACTACACGCCCTACGTGGTCGTGGCCGCCTTCTTCATCGCCCTCACCGTGCCGACGGCGCGATTGACCGACTGGCTCCAGGCCCGCACCCGTGAGCGCGAGCAGGTGGGGTCGCGATGACCGCACTGCTCGAGGTGCGCGGGCTGCGAAAGTCGTACGGCGACCGCCTGGTGCTCGCCGACGTCGACCTGCGGGTCGAGGCCGGCGATGTGATCTGCCTGATCGGCTCGTCGGGGTCGGGCAAGTCGACGCTGCTGCGGTGCCTGAACCTGCTCGAGCCCATCGACGACGGCACCATCCACTTCGAGGGACGCGAGATCTCCGACCCCTTGGTCGACCCCCGGGAGGTGCGACGTCGGGTGGGCATGGTCTTTCAGGCCTACAACCTGTTTCCGCACCTGAGCGTGCTCGACAACTGCACGCTGGCGCCGCGGCGGGTGCACGGGCTCGACCGTCGCGAAGCCGACGAGCGCGCCCACGAGCTGCTGGCCAGGTTCGGCCTGGCCGAGCACGCCGACCAGCACCCCGACCGACTCTCGGGTGGCCAGCAGCAACGGGCCGCGCTGGTGCGAGCACTGTGCGCGCGACCCACCCTGCTGCTGCTCGACGAGATCACCGCCGCGCTCGACCCAGAGCTGGTCGGTGACGTGCTGGACGTGGTGCGCGAGCTTGCCCAGGGGGAGACCACGATGGTGCTGGCCACCCACGAGATGAGCTTCGCTCGCGAGGTCGCCACCACGGTCTGCTTCCTCCACGAGGGGCGGATCCTCGAGTCTGGGCCGCCGTCCCAGCTGTTCGGTGCGCCCCGCGAGGAGCGCACCCGCGCCTTCCTGAGCAGGGTCCTGCCGCCGACCTGAGACACCCTCGCCACCGTGACAGTGCTACTGGCAAGATCGCCGCCATGAGCGCACAGACGGAGTCGGCATCCATCGAGCTGGGCCAGAAGCCCGGACCGCTGAAGGGCGTCAAGGTCGTCGAGATCGCGGGCATCGGACCAGGTCCGCACGCCTGCATGATCCTGGCTGACTTGGGTGCCGACGTGATCCGGGTGGAGCGCCCGGGGGGTCAGGCGCTCGCAGGAGGGCCGACGATGCTGCTCAACCGTGGTCGGCCCAGCGTCGCGCTGGACCTGAAGAACCCCGAGGCGATCACGACCGTCAAGCAGCTCATCAAGGACGCCGACGTGGTGATCGAGGGCATGCGTCCCGGCGTCACCGAACGCCTCGGCCTCGGCCCCGACGACTGCCTCGCCGTCAACCCGCGCATCGTCTACGGCCGGATGACCGGCTGGGGCCAGGACGGTCCACTCGCCCAGGCCGCGGGCCACGACATGAACTACATCGCGATCACCGGCACGCTCTTCGGGCTCGGGCAGGACCCGACGCGCCCGCACTTCCCGAGCAACCTCGTCGGCGACTTCGGCGGTGGCTCGACCTACCTGGTGATCGGCATCCTGGCCGCCCTGCTCGAGGCCAAGGTCTCCGGGCAGGGGCAGGTCGTGGACGCCGCGATCGTCGACGGCACCGCCCACCTGAACGCGATGACCCCGGCCTTCTTCGCTAGTGGCGGCTACCAGGAGCGCCGCGGAGCCAACATGCTCGACGGCGGCGTGCCGTTCTACGACATCTACGAGACCTCGGACGCCAAGCACATGTCGGTGGGCGCCCTCGAGCCGCAGTTCTTCGATGCGCTGGTCACGTTGCTGGGCGTCAAGGACTCGTGCCCCGGGCAGGCCGACATGGGGCGGTACGACGAGATGCGAGCGATCTTCACCGAGACGTTCGCCGGCAAGACGCAAGCCGAGTGGATCGAGATCTTCGAGGGCACCGACGCCTGCGTGGCCGGGATCATCCCGCTCACCGAGGCGTTCGAGCACCCGCACCTCAAGGCTCGCGGCACGTTCGTCGAGAAGGACGGGCTCATGCAGCCGGCGCCTGCACCCCGCTTCTCGCGCACCAAGCCCGAGATCGGCACGCCGCCCCCCGGAGCCGGCGAGCACACCCGCGCGGCACTCACGGCCTGGGGCATCGCTGATGTCGACGACCTGATCGAGCGAGGCGTCGCGACCCAGGCCTGATGAACCCTGATGGACCCCGATGGACCCTGATGAACCCAGATGACGTGGTGGCTCGGCTGGGGATGTCGGCTGGGGATAGTTCGTCATCCAGTCAACCTCGTGCGGGGTCTCAGAGGTTGACTAGATGACGAACTATCCGGATCCCGACTGTTGAACATCCGTCAATAAGGGTTTACGGTGCTCGCATGGCCCTCTCATCAACCCCCGAGCACGTCGACGTCCTGATCATCGGCGCCGGCCTCAGCGGCATCGGCGCCGCCTGTCAGCTCAAGGACGGACACCCGGACCGCTCCGTCGCCCTGCTGGAGAGCCGCGACGTCAGCGGCGGCACCTGGGACCTCTTCCGTTACCCCGGCGTCCGGTCCGACTCTGACATGTTCACCTTCGGTTACCGGTGGCGCCCGTGGCCGAGTGACACGGCCCTGGCCGACGGTGACCTGATCCTCACCTACATGCGCACCGTCGCCGAGGAGTACGGCGTCGACAAGCTGATCCGCTACCGCTACAAGGTCACCGGGGCTGACTGGGACAGCGCCGCCGCGCGGTGGACCGTGCGCATCGACCACGACGGCGCCGCGCTCACCATGACCTGCAACTTCCTCTGGGGCTGCACCGGCTACTACGACTACGAGAACGGCCACGCCCCGGTCTTCCCGGGCGTCGAGAGCTTCACCGGTGAGCTGGTCTACCCGCAGTTCTGGCCCGAAGACTTGGACTACGCGGGCAAGAAGGTCGTCGTGATCGGTTCGGGCGCGACCGCGGTGACGCTGGTGCCCTCGATGGCTCCGGACGTCGAGCACGTCACCATGCTTCAGCGCACGCCCACCTACATCCTTCCGCAGCCGGCGACGGACCCCCTCGCGGTGGCGCTGCGGAGGCTGCCCGACTCCATCCGCTATCCCGTCGTGCGGTGGAAGAACGTGATGCAGCTGGTGGCCAGCTACCAGCTCGCCCGCCGCTTCCCCAAGCAGGTCAAGTCGATGGTGCGCCGGGTCACCGAGCGTCAGCTACCTGACGGCACGTCCTACGACGAACACTTCCAGCCGCCGTACAACCCGTGGGACCAGCGGCTGTGCGTCGTGCCGAACAGCGACCTCTTCCGCGCGCTGCGCTCGGGCAAGGCGTCGGTGGTCACCGACACCATCGAGACCTTCACGCCCACGGGTATCCGGCTCACGTCAGGACAAGAGCTCGAGGCCGACATCGTGGTCAGCGCCACCGGTCTCAAGCTGAAGCTCTTCGGCGGCGTTGACATCACGGTCGACGGGGAGCGGCTCGAGGCCCGTGACTTGATGACCTACAAGGGACTGATGGTCAGCGGCCTGCCGAACTTCGCCTTCACCATCGGCTACACCAACGCGTCGTGGACCCTCAAGGCCGACCTCGTGGGCGAGTACGTCGTGCGCTTGTTGGCTCACATGGACGGCAAGGGTCTGCGCACCGTCGTTCCGGTGAAGGACCCCACCGTGGGTGAGCGCCCCTTCATGGACCTCGCCTCGGGCTACATCCAGCGCGCGCTCGACGACCTGCCGAAGCAAGGCGATCGCGCCCCGTGGAGCCTCAAGCAGAACTACCTCATCGACATTCGCACGATCCGCCGCGACAAGATCGACGACGGCGTCCTCGAGTTCGCCTGAGGCCAGGGCTGCCTGGCCCCAGCCCGGTACTCACCCTCTGGGGCGGTTGCCCACGCGATCCTGCGTGCTTGTGTAGAGGTGAGGCGTCACTCGACGTCGTATCCGGCAAGCGCAGGAGGTTCCTCATGGGACTCGACGACAAGATCAGCAACAAGACCGAAGACGCCAAGGGCAAGGTCAAGGAAGGCACCGGCTCGGCGGTCGGCAACGAGAGCCTCGAGGCCGAGGGCAAGGGTGACCAGGCCTCAGCCTCGGTCAAGGACGGCGTCGAGAAGGTCAAGGACGCCGCCAAGGACATCAAGGACGGAATCACCAAGTAGCCGGGTGCCGGACCCTCGCCCGCGTTCGCCCGAGTTCGGGTGCCGAGTTCGGGTGCTGGGTCCGGGTTCGTAGGCCGGGTTCGTAGGCTGGGGAGGGTGAGCCCGCTCAACGCGTTCGTACGACGATCCCTGTGGGACGTCGTCGCCCGCGAACAGCGGGACACCCCCGCCCAGTTGCGCCGCCGGCAGGTGGTCACCGCCGTCGTCGTGGTGGTGGGAGCCATCGTGCTGGCCCTCTCTCTGCGGCTCGAGCCCGGCTCGCCGTGGTTCTACCCGGCCACCTTCGGGTTGGCCGGCGTCTGGGCGGTCGGCGCCTTCGCCTCCGGCCCGCTGCACCTGGGTCGGATCGCGGCTCGCGACATGCACGTGCGCCCCATCGTGCAGCCGCTGCTGATCGGCGCTGCTGTTGCCGCCGTCTTCGTGGTCGGTGCGCTGATCGTGCGCGAGATCGATCCGCTGGCTGAGCAGGTCGTCAACGTGCTCGGCTTCGCGACCGAAGGGGCGCTGCCGGTGCTGGTGGTCGTCACCACCGTCAACGGCATCGCCGAAGAGCTGTTCTTCCGCGGAGCGGCCTACGCCGCGATCACCGCGCACCCGGTGGCCTGGACGACCGTGATGTACACCGTCGCGACCGCTGCCACCGGCAACATCATGCTGAGCTTCGCGGCCGTGCTGCTGGGCGTGCTCGTGGGCCTGCAGCGCCGGGCGTCGGGAGGCATCTTGGCGCCGATCATCACCCACTGCACGTGGTCGTTGACCATGCTGTTGGCTCTGCCGCCGATCTTCGGGGCATGAGGCTGCGCCGCAGCTCGACCTACCGCCGATAGCTCACGCGGACCCCGACACGAGCCCCACCAATCGGCTCGTTGTTTCGCTCCGAAGACCCAAGACACTTCATACTGTTCTGGTGCCCGATCTGGGTGCGGAGACGGGACGAGACAGGAGGGTGGGTCACTACATGGCGACGTCCACCCTCGAACCCTCCACCCAGTCCGACCGCAACCCGGCCGCCAAGCAGAAGCTCGTCGAGAAGACCACTCCGAGCAAGACCCGGTCTGAGTACCGCCCCGACATCGACGGCATCCGGGGCGCCGCCGCCATCATGGTGATGGGTTTCCACGCCAAGGTCCCCGGCTTCGAGGGCGCCTACATCGGCCTCGACCTGTTCTTCGTCGTGTCTGGGTACGTCATCACCGGACTGCTGATGTACGAGTTCCAGAAGACCGGCGGAATTCGCTGGGGGGCGTTCTACGCCCGTCGTGCGCGGCGCCTGATCCCGGCCAAGGCGACGATGCTCATCGGCGTCCTGATCCTGAGCTACTTCATCGCCACGCCCACCGGCTCGCAGCAGGAGACCGCTCGCTCGGCCGGCGCCGCGGCCGGCTTCTTCTCCAACTTCTTCTTCTGGCAGTCCGACAACGTCGACTACTTCGGCCACCAGCCAGGCACCGGGGTGCTGCTGCACACCTGGTCGCTCTCGGTCGAGGAGCAGTTCTACCTCGGGCTTCCGATCGCCATCCTGCTCGCCTGGGGGCTCTCCAAGGCGCTGCGCGTACCGGTCGTCCGCACCCTGCTCTTCACCACCGTGGCCCTGGCCATCGCCTCGTGCTGGTTGGCCATCACCTGGGCCGACCTGCACCCCAAGGCTGCCTACTACATGCCGATCACCCGGGCCTTCGAGTTCTTGATGGGCGTGGCGCTGGCCTTGGTCGTGCGACGACTGCGCCTGGCCTATGACCTGCGTGAAGTCATGGGTCTGGCCGGCATCGCGATCTGTGCGTTCGTGATCTGGAAGCCGATGCCGGTCGACGGGTACCCGAGCTACTGGGCGCTGCTGCCGTGCACCGCGGCCGTGCTGATGACGTGGGCCGGTGTGGGCGGTCCGACTCTGGCTACCCGGTTCCTCTCCATCAAGTTCCTCGTCGGGCTCGGCCTGATCTCCTACGGCTGGTACCTCTGGCACTGGCCGTTCCTCGTGCTCGGCGAGTCGATCAACCTGGCTCCGCCCCCGCTCTACGCGCGGGTGCTCTTGATCTTTGCTGCGCTCGGCGTGGCCTACCTCAGCTATCGGTTCATCGAGGGCCTGTTCTACAAGCGGTCGGGTGCCAAGACGACCGGACCGACCTGGGGCTCCAAGAAGGTCATCATCAGTGGTGTCGTGGCGATGTCGTCGGTGGCCGGTCTCTCCACGGCTGCTGTGGCGTTGGCCGACGACCAGGCGCACACGCCGCGCTGGGAGAAGGTCATCACCCAGCTCACCGACTACGCCGAGATGCCCTCGGAGTGTCTTGGCGAGACGTTCATCCCCGACAAGCCGCAAAAGTGCATGCTCGTGCCCTTCGAGCGCGACCGACCCACCGTCGTGCTGTGGGGCGACTCGCACGCCTGGATGTACATCCCGGCCATCGAAGCCGCAGCCCGCAAGCGCGACGTCAACCTGGTCGCCTTCGTGATGGGCGCTTGCCCGCCCTTCGAGGCGCCTGAAGACGACAACATCGGCTGCGCCCGCAACAACCGGATGGCACTCGACTTCGTCAGCCGTCTCTCCGAGCGCAAGCAGCCGCTCCGCGTCATCACCAGCGCCAGCTGGGAGACCTATCGCGGTGCCACCCGCCTCGAGCTCGCCCAAGAAGGCGCCGTGGGTCAGGCGCAGAACGACTACGTCGAGCGCATCTCCGAGCTCTTCAGCGCCGGCGCAGTCGACCTGTTCGAAGAGCTCGGCGCGCTGGGCGTGCAGACCGACATCGTCGGCCCCACCCCGACCATCCCGCGCAACGCGCCCCTGTGCGCAGCCCGCCCGCGTCCGTACTCGTGCGACGTCGCCCGCTCCGACGCCATCCTCGACGAGGACGACAACACCGCGTGGCTGCTGGAGCGGATGGCGGCGCTGCCCAAGGGATCGAAGTACATCGACGCCACGCCCACGCTGTGTGACGACAACACCTGCTTCGCGGAGTCTGAGGGCGTCGTGAACTACTTCGACGACAACCACCTCAGCGCCAAGCTCTCGCGGCGGTTGAAGAAGTACTTCGCACCGAGCATCCGCTCGGTCGTCGGCTGACGAGCTGTTCTCCCGCTGTGACCAGCCGTCCCGTGCGCGCCATCGCCGTCTTCGTGGTCGCGCTGCTCGCCCTCAGTGCAGGTGCCTTTGCGTTGCAACAGACGCTGTACGCCGAGCCGCCGGTGCAGGACCTCACCCCGCCCGTCATTGCCTCCGCCCTGCCGGCCGTGGCTGCTCCCGTGGTGCAGCCGGCCGTGAGTCCGGGCTCGAACGTGCCCGTGGTCGCTTCCGGGTGGTTGCGGCGGATGGCTACCCGCGCCGGCATCCCTGAGGTCGCCCTTCGTGCCTATGCGCGCGCCGAGTTGATGGCCCCTCGCGGGTGCGGGCTCGGCTGGACCACGCTCGCCGGCATCGGCTGGGTCGAGTCGCAGCACGGCACCCTCGGCGGTCGTACGGTCTCGGTCGACGGGCACCCGTCGTCGCCGATCCTGGGCCCAGCCCTCGACGGCGTCTCGTTCGCTGCCATCCCTGCGACGCCTGAGTCGACTCGCCTGCACGGTGACCCCAGCTGGGACCACGCCATGGGTCCGATGCAGTTCATCCCCAGCACGTGGGCCACCTGGCGCTCTGACGGCGACGGCGATGGCACGCGAGACCCGCACGACCTCGACGACGCGGCGTTCGCCGCCGCGCGCTACCTGTGCGCCGGCGGGCAGAACCTCGCTACCGGCAACGGCTGGACCGGGAGCGTGCTGTCGTACAACCACGAACGGGTCTATCTGGACGCCGTCCACGCAGCAGCAAGCGCCTACGCGGACCGCACTGCGTGACCCACGAAAATTCACTGACGAATCCGCTCCTTCCCCTGCGCGTGTTGGGGTCGGATGTGACCATGGAGGCACCATGAACGTGCGTCGACTTCTCCCCCCCGTACTGGCTTCGGCCCTGGCCCTGCTGCTCACGGCGCTGATGCTCACCATCAGTGCCGGTGCCGCCCAGGCCAAGCCTGCTCCCGAGCGTGACTACCCGCGAATGCCGCGCGTCTGCGCCTCGGCGAAGGACAAGATTCCCCAGAAGCCCGTGGTGTGCCGGCTCAACCAGTACAACGTCACCAAGCCGACGATCCAGCTGTGGGGCGACTCGCACGCCTGGATGATGATTCCCGCCCTCAAGAAGGCGGCTCAGAAGCAGAAGATCAACCTCATCGCCACGATGATGGGTGGCTGCCCGCCGATGGACAACCAGGTCTCCGAGGGAGAGGCAGCACCCGGTTGCTACCACGGCAACCGGATGGCGCTGGAGTTCGCCGAAGACACCCTGGCTCGCGGCAACGGCCTCTCGATCGTCATCGGAGCCAGCTGGCAGCGCTATCGCAAGGCCCTGAAGACCCGCGACCAGACCTACACCGGTCAGATGGCACGGGCCATGACGTCGGGCACTCCGCGGCTGGCCCGCACCTTGGCTGGCCTCGGCGCCGAGGTCGACGTGATCGGCCAGGTGGCGACGGTGCCCGAGGTGCGCAAGACCTGCAAGAGGGACAACAGCCCCTACGCCTGCAACGTGCCCCGCAAGCAGGCACTGCAGGACGAGAAGGGCACCAAGGCGTGGGTCACCAAGATGTTCCGTCCCGCCACCCCCGGACAGCTCATCAACGTCAACGGCTACTTCTGCAGCAGCTCCACCTGCCGTGGCTTCGTGAAGAAGACCTACACGTGGTGGGACGACCTCCACATCAGTGCGTCGATGTCGACGTTGCTCAACGGCTACCTCGCGCCCACGGTCACCAACCTGGTCGGCGTCGACGAGCCCGACAAGCCGAACAACCCCGGTGGCGGTGGCGGCGACGACTGCACGCTGCTCATCCTCTGCCGCTGACCCACGGTCGACCGACCGCACTAGAACGCGTTCTCGAACTGCGGTTGGATGTCCTGGTGACGACCCGCTTCTCCGCCGCCGAGATCACCGAGGCGTACACCGCCATGCACGCCCGCGTTCAGGAGCACGCCCGCACCGGCAACTGGGACGACTTCGCGCTCAACTTCACCGAGGACGCCGAGTACGTCGAGCACGCCTTCGGCACCTTCCGGGGCCGCGACCAGATCCGCGAGTGGTCGGTGGCCACCATGACGTCGTTCCCGGGATCGGTGATGACCGGTTTCCCGCTGGCCTGGCAGGTGGTCGACGAGCCGACGTCCCGGTTGATCTGCGAGGTGCGCAACCTGATGCCCGACCCAGGTGACGGGTCGGTGCACGAGCAGTCGAACCTCACGATCATGACCTACGCCGGCGACGGGTTGTTCTCCCGCGAGGAGGACATCTACAACCCGATGCGGTTCATGCGGATGTCGCTCAAGTGGGCCAAGATCGCGGCTGCACACGGCAACCTCAGCGACGAGGGCCAGGCCTACGTCACGCAGTTCGGTGGCTGACGCCATCACCGACGAGCGCCGCTTGGCCCGCCCTGGAAGGCTCACGTCATGACCGGTGCGGTGAAGCGGGTGCTGCTGGAGGTAGTCGGCTGGACTCTGCTCGTGGCCGGCATCGCCGCGCTGATCCTGCCTGGTCCCGGGCTGCTGATGATCTTCGCCGCCCTGGCCGTGCTGTCCCAGCAGTACGAGTGGGCCGAACGTCGTCTCGACCCGATCAAGTACCGCGCCCTCAAGGCCGCTGCCGAGAGCGTCGAGACCGGGCCGCGGATCGTCGCCTCGGTGCTCGGCGTGCTGCTGCTCTTCGCTGCGGGTGCCTTGTGGCTCGCCGATCCGGCTATCCCCGAGTGGTGGCCACTGGCCGACGGCTGGTGGCTGCCGGGTGGGGTCGCGACGGCGATCACCCAGATCGCTTCTGGGGTGATCGCCCTGGGCTTGATCGTCTACTCCTACCGACGCTTCCACGGCCACCCGGACGCAGTCGCCGAGCTGGAGCACGACATCGAGGACGCCGACCAGGAGTTCCGCGAGCGCTGATTCGACCGACGTCTCAGGCTCGGTGCCACTCCAGCTCTAGGTCGAGCCACCGGGCGAGGTCCTCGATCTCGGCGTGCACCGAGGCTGTCGCTTCGGCGTCGAAGGGCTCGTCCTCATGGATCGCTGCGACGCGGAGCACGCCACCCTTGCGATCGGCCGCCGCGTCGAGCTTTCCGACCAGTCGATCGCCCACGAGGATCGGCAACGCGTAGTAACCCCACCGTCGCTTCTCGACCGGCTTGAACATCTCGAGCGCGTACTCGAACTCGAACAGGTCGGCCATCCGCTTGCGGTCGTGGATCAATCGATCAAAGGGCGACAACAGAGCGGTGCGCCCGGTGAACTCCATGTCGAGGAGGGTCGGGTCGACCCGCCAGACGCCCTTGACGCCATCGATGACCGCGGGCTCGCCGGCGTCCCCCACGTCGATCGGCTCCCCCTGCACGAGCGCGGCCTTCGGACGGGCGATGCCCACCGAACGGAGCCGCCGTTCGTTGAGCAGCACCAACGACTCCTCGAAGGTCACCGGGTCGTCGTCGGGATAGATGCGTGAGGCGAGATCGAAGAGCCGTTCACGCCCGCCCTTTCCGCCGCGGCCGGCTACGGCCACCTCGCCGCGCTGCACCATCTGGTGGAGCAGCCGGTCGACATTCTTGTTGTTGTTCCAGCCCTTCGAACGCCACGGCCGCACACAGGTGTCGGGTAGATCGCGCATCAGGAGGGGACCGTCAGCGCGCAGCCGTTCGAGGATGTCCATCCGGCAAGCGTTGTTGTCGGCCACCCAGTCGCGCAGCTGCTCGTGCCACTCCTTGAGCTGGCCGACTCCAGGCCAGACCTCCATCTCGGCCCGGTAGAGAACCATGTCTTCTGCCGGTCGCAGGTAGCTCAGGTGCTCGACCAAGGCGAGGGTGTCGCACTCCTCCCGCAGGTCCGCAGGGTCGTAGGCCGACCCGATCCGACTCCACAGCACCAGGTCGGCGCTCGGGGCAATCGCGTTGGTCGGGTCGATCTGCACGACCGCGAGCTGGCGCACCGTCTCGAACACGTCGTCGGGCCGCGGGGCCGTGAGCAGCTGCGCGTGCAACGCGATGCGGCGGGCGTCGGCGCGCGACAGTTCGTGCGTCATGGCACGGCTCTTGCTCTTCTGACCCGACGCGACGGGGAGCCGGGTAGTCCCGTTCGCCCGACGCTGTTGCACCTCGCCGTTGCGGACTCGCGCTCCATCGGCGAAGCCTAGTGGCTGGTCTTGCCGTTCAGAATGCGACGGACCTCTCGGACGTGGGCCAGCCGACCCGTAATCTGCCCGGCGGATCTGTCGGCGCGACTCACTACTCTCAGTGCGACATGACGCTGCACCTGCACCACGCCACCCGTACCGACCGGCTCGCCGACTCCCTCGGCGAGCTGCTTGCGGTGCCGTTGCCCGACCCGTTCGCCGACGAGGTGGTGGTGGTGCCGGCGCGCGGCGTCGAGCGGTGGCTCACCCAACGGCTGTCGCACCGGCTCGGCACCGGCCCCCGCGGGGGAGATGGCGTGTGCGCCGGGGTGCGGTTCCTCAGCCCACGATCGTTGGTCTCGCTGCTGCTCGACCGCGAGCGCGACGACGTGTGGGATCCCGACCGGTTGGTCTGGCCGGTGCTGGCCACCATCGACGCGAGCCTCGACGAGCCCTGGGCCGCCACGCTCGCCAGCCATCTGGGTCACGGGCTCGACGGCGACGAGGGCGAGCTGCGGCGCAGTCGCCGCTACTCGGTCGCCCGGCGGTTGGCCGGCCTCTACGCGTCCTATGCCGTGCAGCGCCCGCAGTTGATCACCGACTGGCGTGAAGGCCGCGACACCGACGGTGCAGGCAGGGCTTTGGCGCTCGACCTTGCCTGGCAGCCCGAGCTGTGGCGCCGTCTGCTCGCTCGAGTCGGTCACGAGGCGCCCGACCAGCGCCTCGACCGGGCGGTGTCGCTGCTCGACGCCGGAGGCACCGAGCTCGACCTGCCCGACCGGCTCTCGCTGTTCGGCCACACCCGGTTGCCGGCCACCGAGGTCGACCTCCTGGCGGCGCTGGCCACCACGCGCGACGTGCACCTGTGGCTGCCCCAGCCCTCGCCGGTGCTGTGGG
>JBAUWM010000477.1:0-4233 GCA_049583775.1 Nocardioides sp. | reverse complement strand
GCGCGGTAGTGGCGGCATCCTCATGGTCTTCGGCGTCGGTTTGCTGGTGGAGCGCCCGTCCCACTAGAACCGCCCGACCATGCCGCGAATCGGGCGCTCGAGCACGTGCGTCAATCCGCACGCGTTTGCGCGCCGACGATCCGGCCGATCATGCCGAGGGATGCCCTCGTTTGAGGTTGGAGCAAGGACATGCTTCGTCCAATGCCTCTCATCGTTCTCGGTCGCCGGGCACCGCTAACCCGGTCTCATAGCCGAAGATGACCGCCTGGGTCCGATCCCTGAGCGCGAGTTTTCGCAGCACGGCTGCGACATGGGACTTGACTGTGGTTTCGGCCAGGAAGAGCCGATTGCCGATCTCTGCGTTCGAGGCACCCGCAACCAGTTCCATCAGGACATCGATCTCGCGAGGGCTGAGTGCCGCAACGGCCGTGGGTAAGGTGCCGGGGTCGAGCGGGGCTGGACGACGTACGTAAGTCTCGATCAAGCGTCGCGTGACTGTCGGATCGAGGAGCGCCTCGCCAGTTGCGGCTGTCCGGACGGCGTGGAGTAGATGCGCGCGCGGTGAGGACTTGAGCAGGAATCCGCTCGCGCCTGCGGCTAGAGCTGCGTATAGGTACTCATCGCGGTCGAAGGTCGTCAGCATGACCACGCGGGTCGTCAAGCCTGTGTCGGCCAGGATCGCTCGTGCTGCGTCGAGACCGTTCGCCCTCGGCATTTCGACATCCAGCAGGGCCACGTCGGGTCGGTGCTCCCGCGCAGCCCTCAATGCGATGTCACCATCGGCGACATCAGCCACCACGCTGATGTCGTCTTGCGCCTCGAGGATGAGTCGAAGACCGTCACGAACCAGGGCCTGATCGTCGGCCAGCAACACCGTGATCATGCGGCCTTCCTCGGGGCCGAGGCCGAGACTCGGAAGCCCGGGCCGTCCGCTCGCTGGCCGACCTCGAACGTTCCGCCGAGGGCTGTCAGCCGTTCACTGAGTCCGCGCAACCCACAACCTGCACCGCCGCGGAAGCCGGCGTCTCCCCGACCGTCGTCAACGATCTCGATCACGACGACGTCTGGCCCACAAACAACGTCGATCACGGCGAGCTCGACGCCCGCCGCGTGCCGCAGAGTGTTCGTGAGCGATTCCTGTGCGACCCGAAACAACGCCGCTCGCGTCTCGTCCTCAACCAGGGCCCAGTCCCCCTGAACCCGGAGGTCCACCGCAAGCCCCGTTGCCCGCACGGATGAGACCAACGCGTCCAGATCGAATCCTGGCCCGCGGAGAACCCGGAGCATCCGATGCAAGTCGCTCATGGCCGACCGGCCGGCATCCGCGATCGCGTCCAACGCAACAGCAGCGTCGTCGGGCTGGCGATGCAGCACCTCACGCGCCGCCTCTGCCTGCAAGACCATCAGGCTCACCCCGTGGGAGACGACGTCGTGCATATCCCGCGCCAGGCGCTCCCGCTCGGCGGCAGCGGCGAGTTCGACCCTCTGGTTCTGTTCCCGCTCGAGCACCTCAGCGTAGGCGACCAGCGATCTCACGTGCTCGGCGCGCTTTCGGGTCAACCAACCCAGCAGACCCGCCCCACCGAAGTAGAAGATTGGGTAAACGAGGCCGAAGACTCCCTCACTGCTGTTCTCAAGCTCCGGAGCGGCGACCACGGCGACAGTCCCGACCAAGACCGAATAGCCGAGAAGAGCCGCACGCAGTGCGGAGTACCGGGCCAACGTAAACGCAGCGATCATCACGGCGACGAACGAGGCGAACACTGGGACCTCGACCGCCGCGACCATTGTCACGATCGCTGCGGAGAGTCCGAGCAGCGCTGGGATCGTCAACCGCGGTAGCAGGACAACAGCACCGCCTGCGACGAGCGCGCCCACCAGGGCCAGCCAGCTGACCGAATCGGGCCGCTCCGCCAACAGTTGAGCAACTCCGATCACCGCGAGCACGATGCCGATCCACAGGTAAACCCGCCCCGCAAGTGTGCTCACGGGCGCAGCTACCCACGGCGCGGTCACGGACGAGGTCACACCGCTCACGCTAGACCAAGATTCACCTCCGACACCGCCTCCTGGAGGACGACGAGCCTCGTCCTCCAGGAGGATCGGCCACCTCCGCGCCGCCGCTCTTACCGACCCGAGGCAGGGAGTCCTGTCGACGCGCGACAACCAGGATCGAAGCGAGCAACACCGCTCGCCAGAACCAGGAGGAAGCATGTCGTCAGAAACCAGCACCCCAGCCCGGCCAGCCCTGAGCCGCGACACCCCAGTCGCAGACTCCTGCCGTCAAGCAGCCAAGGCGAGCGGCCCCCTTGGCGTCGTCGCACTTGCCTCGTTCATCGGATCGCTGGTCGCCACCGGAGGTGATTCACTGGAACTCGCGACCTCGCCCCTCAGCATCGCCGCCTCGGTGCTCGGCGTCACTGCACTCATCGCCCTCACGATCGGCATGTTCAGCATCGCCGCAGATCATCCCGCACTGCACTCCGGTTCAGGCAGAGTCGGCTGGCTCATCGCGCTGATCGGCACCGTTCTCGCCGCAGGCGGACAGTGGGCACAACTGTTCGTGCTCCCGGGACTCGCCGGCCCCGCCCCCGATCTGGCCACCAACGGCATCGACAGTGTCGTCGCCGGCTACATCGCCTCCTACATCGTGCTCGGCGTGGGCTGGCTGATCGTAGGCATCACCCTGTTGCGTTCAGGAGCTGCAACCAAGGGCCTAGCCTGGTTCCTCATCATCGGCGCAGTGCTGTGCATCCCGCCCCTGCCGGTACGGTTCGTCTTCGTCACGGTCGCGGTGTCCCTGTTGGCCCGACGAACGGCTGCCCGCGGCTGAAAGACCCGGACGGTCCGTCGCCGGAACGGGCCGTCTGGATCCGCCGCGATGAGAATCCAGATCGGACCTGCGTCATACCACCGCGTCTGAGCCCGTGCGCGCCCCATCATGCCGAGAGTCGGGCGCTTTGAGGATGGCTCCTCGGTACGTTGGCGTACATGGAGCCCTGGGGTGCGACGCAGTTCGGAGACCCGTGCGCAGAGTGCGCTTTCGACTGGTCGATATCGCCACAGGCTGCGGTCCGATGGGTCTCCCTCCTGCATGGGCGCCTCGCCGCTGCGACCTCATCAGCAACAGGTACCGAGAGCCGTGAGTCTGGAGGGTGGTCGGTGACTCAATACGTCTGCCATGTCGGCGACAACCTTCGTCAGTGGACCGAACGCATTCAGGGCGCGCTTCTGGCAGGCGCGGTGGAGGTAGTTGGCTACGACCCCGACGAACTCGCAATCGCGCGGCGCTACGAAACGTTGCCTCTCGCGGCTGCTCTCTGGTCAACGGGGCAGGCCATCGACACGTGGGCAGCAGTACTGCCTGACGCAATCTCAGACAACGTTGTACTTCAACATCAGACTCGCGGGACGCAGCGGGCGGAAGATGTGGCCCGCAACAACTCTCACGACGCCCACCACCACCTCTGGGATATCCAGCAGATACTGATATGACTCAGAACGACATGCCCGCGCAGTGATTCAGCCGCGCTTGCCTCCGCCCGACCACGGCTCCCCTCTGTGTCAAGCAGGGGTGGCGATGAGCGGGCGAGTCGCGGTCACGACAAAGACGGCTGCTTAGGGCTCGACGCGGCGCAGGATGTCGTCAACGACCTCGCTGAGGGGTCGCGTTGCGTCTAGAGCGACGCCGGAGGGCGTGTCCTCCTGTGTCGCGTGCAGCCGAAGGACGAGTGCTCGCTCCTTTGGTTGCGAACCCCACTCGTCGTCCGGGCGCTGGTCAAGACGCTCGCGCAGCGTGTCGACATCCACGTGAAGGACGAATACGTCGTCGAACAGTTCGATGAAAGCACCGAAGTTGCGCGAGCCACCGCAGAAGAATGTGACAGGCACTTGATGGTCGTCAACAAGTTCCCGGACCCGTGGGACGTTCCAGATGTGGTGCTGATGGCCGAGGCCTTCGGTGGGGGCTCCGGTCACGGGGTCGCCCTGGTAGGCCAGTTCCCTGTCGCCGTGTACGGCGTGGTGCCCCCGGCGAGCCAACTCAGTGCATACCGAGGTCTTCCCGGTGCCCGAGACACCTTCTATCAGGTAGTTGCGGCGTCCCATACGAACCAGCCTGACATCTCCGAGCGGCACGGAGCAACGCCCGACCATGCCGCTCAGCGGTCATGCCGAGTTGCGGACGCCGAGCCGCTCATCTTGGCCGAGTATGACGACCGGGTTCCTCTGGGC
>JBAUWM010000476.1:0-2835 GCA_049583775.1 Nocardioides sp. | reverse complement strand
GGGGAGGGGTGGTGGCGCGACCGCGCGCCGTGCCGCTGGCAGGGGGTCGCACCGCAGTCTCGTCGGGGCGGGGCTGCACGGGGATCATCCGGGTGGCGTCGGGCGGAGGCTGCTGACCGCGGCCCTTGCCGTAGAGCCAGTCGAACTGGGGCCCCTCAGACGGCTCACCCTCTGGGGTACCCGGGCGCGGGCGATCGTTCGGCACCCACCGGACGCTACCTGTCGCCCCGTCGCTGACCGGCGCGGGGAGAACTGAGTGGCCGCTGGCGTGTCGTGCCGGGGTGTGACGCGTGTGACTGGTGATACTGACAAGCAGTTTCTGCTTCCTTCCCCAGCAGAGAGAAGAACCACGCATGTCCCCCGTCACCGAGCGCGCTGCCCAGGTGCGGTTCCGCCGTGCCATGTCCCTCATGGCGATGACCCTGGTCGCTCCGGGCACCGCTCAGCTGGCGGCCGGCAACCGCCGGCTCGGCCGCATCGCCTTCCGGCTGTGGCTGGCCGCTCTGACCCTCGGTGCGATCACCGGCATCACCGTGCTCGTGCACCGCGACTTCGCTTTCTGGCTGGCCACCGACACGACGCTGCTGCTCTGGCTCAAGCTGACCCTGCTCGCCGGCGCAATCGGTTGGGCCTACCTCTTCGTCGACGCGTGGCGGATCGGTCAGCCCCTGTCCTATGGTCTCGGTCACCGACGCGCGGCCGTCGGTGTCAACGGCATCTTGTGCTTCAGCGTTGCCGGCACCCTGCTGTTCGGCGCCCACCTGGTCGGCGTCCAACGCGACTTCATGCTCACCCTCTTCGGCGACGGGGAGGCCTCGGCAGCCAGCGACGGTCGTTTCAACGTGCTGCTCATGGGCGGCGACTCCGGTGCCGGGCGTTGGGGACTCCGCCCTGACTCGATGACCGTTGCCTCGATCGACGCCGAGACTGGCCGGACCGTGCTGATCAGCCTGCCGCGCAACATGGCGAACTTCCCCTTCAAGGAAGGGTCGGTCATGGACCGTCAGTTCCCTCAGGGGTTCGACTGCGAGGGCTGCATGCTCAACGGGGTCAGTACGTGGGCCGGCGACCACACCGATCTGTTCAAGAAGTCCAAGCAGCCGGGCACCGACGCGACGATCATGGCGATCGAGGGCATCACTGGCCTCGAGATCAACTACTGGGCGATGGTGAACCTGCAGGGCTTCCGCAGTCTGGTCGACGCCGTCGGGGGAGTGACCCTCAACGTGCGCCAGGCCATCCCCGTCGGAGGGCTCGGCTCTGACGTCACCGGCTACATCGAAGCCGGCACGCGCAAGCTCACCGGCTTCGAGACGCTCTGGTACGCGCGGGCACGCGAGGGCTCGGACGACTACTCCCGCATGGCACGTCAGAAGTGCGTCATGAACGCGATGCTCGAGCAGATCAGCCCGCAGTCAGCGCTGCGCAACTTCGAGAAGATCGCGCGTGCCTCGGCCGAGATGATCTCCACCGACATCCCCGGCTCGGAGGTCGATCGCTTCATCTCGCTGGCCCTCAAGGCCAAGGGTCAGAAGATCGCCAGCCTCTCGCTGGTGCCGCCCTTGGTGAACACCGGCGACCCCGACATCGACCTGATCCAGCGCGAAGTCGCGCTTGCGATCGACAGGGCCGAGGGCGACGCCCCCGCCACGACCGGCAAGAAGAAGAAGCGCAAGCAGGACAACTCCGCTGTCACGGGAGGATCCCTCGGTTCGCTCTCCACCGGCTACGCGGCCAACCAGGCCGACGACCTAGCGGCGTCCTGCTGATCGCATCGGTCGTCGAGTAGCACGGCACGACCGAGGAACGAGGTCGAGGCGGGCGTATCGAGACGCCGTGAGTCGAGGGACTACGGCTTCCCACCGACCGGCACCAATGCCAGCCGCGCTCGAACGACTTCAGAAGTAGCGGGGTCCGCCGCAGCGACCACGCCATCATGCTCGTCATGGCGTGGGTCGTACTCGTCACCGGTTCGGGTCGCCACCACCCCACCCGCCTCCTCGAGCAGCAACGACCCAGGCGCGTGGTCCCAGGGCTTGGCGTGGAAGTAGAGCAGGTAGTCGGCGAGCCCTTCGGCAAGACGCGGATAGTCGACGCCGCAGCTCACCCAGGTGAGCTCGAGCGGTGAGAGGCCGGGCAGCGACCGACCGATCCACGACCGACGCGACGTCACGCCGCGCCATTCTTCCGGACTGGCCGCGGCTGGCGCACGCACGAGCGGCTCGTTGTTGCGCCAGGCACCAGTGCCGCGTTCAGCGACGTACATGAGCTGGTGCTGGGGTTGCCAGATCCAGCTGCGGGTCACCACGCCGGCCCGCAGCTCGGCCACCATGACGGCATGGTCGGGCGAGCCGTTGACGAAGTTCTTGGTGCCGTCGACCGGGTCGACCGTGAAGGCGTGCTCGGCCGCCGAGTAGCGGTCGAGCAGCGAGGGGTCGGCGGCGTGGGCCTCCTCGCCCAGCACGACAGCCCCGGGGTAGGCGGCCTTGAGTGCGTCGGTAATGAGCACCTCGGCCTCGTGATCGGCCACGGTCACCAGGTCGCCGGGGTTCTTCTCGTGGATCTGGGAAGAGTGGAGACTGCGGAATCGGGGGGTGACCACCTCGGCGGCGACGTCCTGGAGCAGCGTGGTGATCGACGCGGTGTCCACACCACCACCGTAGGGTGTCGGCCGTGGCAGTGACGGCGGTGGTGGTGACGTTCAACCGCCTCGACCTCCTGCGTCGGCTCGTGGCCGCCCTTCGCCAGGTGTCCGAGCTCGACGAGATCCTGATCATCGACAACGCATCGACCGACGGCACGGGGGCCTGGCTCGTCGAGGCGTCGGCCAGCGAC
>JBAUWM010000475.1:0-7112 GCA_049583775.1 Nocardioides sp. | reverse complement strand
CGGGGCCGTCGGGGCCGTCGGGGCCGCCAGGGCCGCCAGGGCCGCCCGTGGCCGAGATGTTGTCGACCCGCACCTCCCCTACGTGCGCCTCGACGATTCCCTTGACGATGGCCAGGCCCAACCCGGCTTGGCGCCCGGGTGACGTGTCCGCCGTTGGCGTGCGTGCCGACGAACCCATCCAGGCGACGTCGAACACGCGTGCCAAGTCGTCGTCGGGGATGCCGCCACACTCGTCGGTGACGCTGAGCTCGACGGCGTCGCCTTGCTGGTCTGCGTGGATGGCGACACTGCCGCCGGTCGGCGTGTGCCGCAAGGCGTTGGCGACCAGGTTGGCGAGCACGCGAGTCAGCCCACTGGCATCAGCCAGCACGACGAGGCCCGGCTCGACGTGACCGCTGAGCCTGATGCCCCGCGCTCGCGCCGCAGGCTCGGCCTCGGCGATGGCCTCACTGACCAGGTCGCCGAGGTCGAGCTCGGTCGGCGACAGCTGCAGCACACCGGCGTGGATGCGCGACAGCTCGAAGAGGTCGTCGACCATCTGCGACAACCGATCGACCTGGGCCCGCATCTGCGCGCCGTACCTCGCCGGGTCGGGCGCCATGCCGTCCTCCAGCGCCTCCGACATCGCTCGCAGCCCTGCCAGCGGAGTGCGGAGGTCGTGGGAGACCCACGACACGAGCTCGCGACGCGCTCCCTCGAGACGCGTCTCACGGGCCCGCGACTCGGCAAGCCGGCGGTTCATCAGGTCGAGCTCGGCTGAAAGTTCCTGGAACTCCGAGGGTCCCCGAGTCTGGGCGACGTACGGCGCACCCTCACCCATCTCACGCACCCCCGCCCGAAGGGCTCGCGACCAGCGCGCCAACATCGCGCCGAGCACCAGCGCCATGATCACCGAGATGGCCGCAGCCACCACCGTGACCAAGATGACGACGTCGAGGTCGTGGTCGGAGATGAACATGCGCAGGGCGACCGCCTGCACGCCGGCGAGCACCGCCAGCACGGGAACCACGGCCACCAGGCCGAGCTGCCAGCGCAGGGACCTGTGCCGGAGCAGGTAGCCGACGGCCAGGCCCACCGAGCCGACGCCAGCGGCGGCGAGCGCCGCGACCAGCAGGATCTCTCCCTCGGGATTCATGCCGAGACCTCCCAGCGATAACCGACGCCCCACACCGTGACCAGCCGCGTGGGCGACGTCGGGTCCTTCTCGAGCTTCTCGCGGAGCCGTCGCACGTGCACGGTGACGGTGGACTGGTCGCCGAACGACCAGCCCCATACCTGGCTGAGCAGCTCTTCACGGGAGAAGGCGATGCCGGGGTGGGCCGCCAGGAAGCGCAGCAGGTCGAACTCGCGGACGGTCAGGGGCAGCACGGCCCCGGCGAGCACCGCCTCGCGGCGGGCGGAGTCGACGGTCAGGTCGCCGTCGACCGTGATCTCGGCGGGCTCGGTCTGGCTCGCGGCGGTGCGGCGCAGGATCGACTCGACGCGCAGCACCAGCTCACGAGGGCTGAAGGGCTTGGTGACGTAGTCGTCGGCCCCGGTCTCGAGGCCGACCACTCGGTCCTGCTCGCTGCCGAGCGCGGTGAGCATGATGATCGGGACATCACTGGAGGCGCGAAGTCGACGACAGGTCTCGAGGCCGTCGAGCACCGGCATCATCAGATCGAGCACGACCAGGTCGGCCGGGGCAACGTCCAGGACATCGAGGGCCTGGCGGCCATCGCCGGCCTCGCGAACCTCGTGCCCCGCGGCGCGCAGGTAGGACACCACGACCTCGCGGACGGTGACGTCGTCGTCGACGACCAGGACCTCAGCCATTCAGGAGCCCTCCACCGATGGATGGGTCGTGCCCGCAACTGGGACGACGGGCCAACCTACTGCGTGATTCATCGCGCACCGTCGAGCACGGTGAACCAGCGACCCTCGTGGTGCGTGGTCTCGCGGACTTCGAAGCCAGCGGCCGCGGCGACTTCGTCGATGTCGTCGACACCGACCACAGCCCATCGAAACGGCCTGCTGGTCGATCCGCGGCACGCCAGGGTGGCCCACACGGTGCGGCGCGGGACACTCGGCCCCTCGACCTCGACCACCGCGCGGCCGCGCGGGTCGAGCAGCTGATGCACCCGGGTGAGCAGGGCCACGGGGTCTCCCCCGATGCCCACGTTCCCGTCGGCCAGGAGCGCCGTGTGCCAACGCCCCTCGCCGGGCAAGGTGTCGAACACGTCGCGCTGCAACGCCGACCCGCCGCGTTCGAGGGTCTGACCCACCGCCTCGTGCACGACGTCGATCCCGAGAGCCACCACCCCCTGCTCGGCGAGCGCGGCTGTCAGGCGTCCTGGTCCGCAGCCGATGTCGAGGGTCGGTCCGTCACAGTGGTCGAGGAGCGCGTGATCGCCCGCGTCAGCCTGACGAGTCCAGGCGTCGACGGGCAGCGCGCGCGGCTCGGCGTCCAGCCCGACCACCGCGCAGGGGTGCCCCTCGAGCGCGTAGGCGAACACCGTAGAGAACGATCGCTCGCTCTCAGCGGCGGTGGGGGGCTGCATGGTCTGAACGCTAGGCGGCCAGTCGGTCGCGCGCCGGCGCGAATGCTTACGAAGCCGTGACACGGTGGGCCTGCCCCAACGGGTCGTCGTCGGCCGCCTACACTCCGCGACATGCTCCGCAGGACCCTGGCCGCCGTGATCGCCACCGCCGCCCTCGCGGCAAGCGCAGGCTCGACCAGTCCCAGCCTCGCCAGCTACCCGGCGTCTGAGCGTCAAGCCGCGGCCGCGCCGGGGGCCGAGCGCGCCGTCAAGGACGCCGTCCTCCTCGCCAACCGCGGGGGACCTCTGCCGAGCTCGACCCGCCCGGGGCTCGCGGACCTGAACAAGAGCCGCGTCAACCTGGGCCGCAAGTGCTCGTACAGCACGCCCCACAACGACGACGGCGGCACGTTGTGCCCCTATGGAGATCTCGACGGAAGTCGCACCCTGGTGGTGCTGGGCGACTCGCACGGCCTTCACTGGGTGCCGGCCCTCGAGCCCTACGCCGTCAAGCACGGGTATCGGGCCTTCTACCTGGTCAAGGAGCAGTGCACCGCGTCGATCGTGCGCAATGGCGACCCGGCCGAGGCGCGGCCTCGAGCTCCCTGGGTCGCGTGCCAGGCATTCCGCGACTGGACGTTGGACGTTATCGCCGACCTCGATCCTGACGTCGTCATCGTCTCCACCAGCACGCCCACGAAAGGCGTGTTCACCAAGAAGGGCTACGCCGACACCCCCGAAGGGATCGTCGGTCCGTACCGTGATGGTTTCCGCAAGCTCTTCCGCCGGATCGCGAAGGTGACCGACGCCCGGCGCGTGATGTTGCGAGACGTGCCGGCGCGACGCGTGAAGTCAGACCCGATCCCGTGCTTCCGCCCTCGTGACCACACGCTGCGCGACTGCCTCTCACCGCGCGACGTGCAGCAGAGCCGCGTGATGATGGTGACCGCCGGGGTCGAAGCCGCCCGTAATGCAGGCGCCGAGATCGTCGACCCCACGCCGCTGTTCTGCTGGCGCAAGCTGTGCCCCGTGGCAGTGGGACAACTGCTCCCCTACCGCAACACCTCGCACATCACGACCGAGTACGCACGCCACGTCTCGGGCGCGCTGGCTCGGCTGCTACGACTCGACCGCTAGACGTCAGCTTCAGCTAGGGAGTCAGCTCGGGACGTCGTAGGTGAGCTCGACGTCGTCGGCCCACGTCGAGCAGCTGCAGCCGTCGGGGTCAGGCAGCCCGGCGATGGTGGACGTCAGCAGTCCCGTGAGTCGCTCGAGGTTGGCGCGGAACAGGGCGAACACCTCTTCTTGGCCGACTCCCTCACCCGTTTCGGCCCCAGCGTCCATGTCGGTCACCAGCGCGATGGCGGTGTAGCACTGGCGCATCTCGCGCGCGAGGGCTGCTTCGGGCGACCCGGTCATGTTGATCAGGCTCCACCCCTGCGCGGCGTAGTACTGCGACTCCGCGCGCGTGGAGAAGCGAGGTCCTTCGATGACCACCATCGTGCCGCCGCGGGTGAGGCTCGGATCAGCGGCGAGGACGGCGTCGCCGACTGCCGTGCAGTAGGGATCGCCAAACGGCAGGTGGCACGCTCCTTCGTCGACGAACGAGCCAACGCGGCGGTGCGTACGGTCGACGAGCTGGTCGGGAACGACGACGTCGCCCGGGGCTACCTGCGGGCCCAGACCCCCGACGGCGCACGGGGCAAGCACCTGGCGCACGCCCAGCGAGCGCAGCGCCCAGAGGTTGGCCCGGTACGGGATCGCGTGCGGCGGAAACTCGTGGTGCTGGCCGTGCCGCGGCAGGAAAGCGACGTCCCGTCCGGCCACTCGACCGATCGAGATCGGTGCCGACGGCGCGCCGTAGGGCGTGGTGACGACGTGCTCGACCGGGTTGTCGAGGAAGGCGTAGAACCCGGTGCCGCCGATGACGGCGATGTCGGCACGGGGCTGGTCTGACTCCATGCCGGGAGCGTAGTCAGCGCTCGGTGGGCGGCAGCTCGAGGGCCTTCCAGACCGCAGCCCAGACCTCCTTGGGCGGAATGCCCGCGTCGAGCGCCTCCTGGGCCGTGCGTCGTCCGAGATCGGCGATCACGAACTGATCGGCCCACGACCGGTAGTACCCATCACCGAGGGCGTGCTGGAGTCGCGCCCAGAACTCGGTGTGCCTCACTCATGCTCCCTCCGAACCAGATACTCCAGCCACCGCTCGCCTCGCTGGCCGTCAGCCGCGGCGGTCGCCTCGACCTGCCAGCCGGTTTCGGGTAGCAGCGCGTCGAGCTCGGCTGCCTGCCAGTAGGTGAACATACGTGGCGACTCGATGCTGCCGTGGGTCGACCAACCGTCACCGCTCCCCTCCTTCACCGAGAACCGCAGCCACCCGCCCGGCCGGGTCGCGGCGCAGAGGCGGGTGAGCACTGTGGCGAGGTCGGCACGTGCCACATGCAGCAAGCACGCATTGGCCCAGACTCCGTCGTACAGCTCGCCGGGGCGTTCAGGGTCAGCGAGGTCGTCGACCAGCGGATCGATCACATCGGCCCGATGCCCCTGCTCGCGGAGCTGGGAGACGAACGCCGGGGTGATGTCGGTGCGCCGCACGGAGAGCCCGCGTTGCTCCAGCGCCACGGCGTCTCGACCGCCTCCCGAACCGACTTCGAGCACGCGCGACCCTGGCCCCAGCCGTCGGGCGAGGTCGTCGAGCGCCGCCTCGACCTGTAACCCGGAGGAGGGCGTGGCCGCGCGGTACTGCTCAGCGCGTCGGTCGTAGGAGGCGACCGTCACCTCGCGACGCACGTCCCACGCGTGATGGACGACGTCGTGGAGGTGGTAGCGAGCGATGGAACCCACCGTGAAGACACTGCCGTTGCTGCGGAAGCCGCGACGATCGTGCGCCGCCACCGGAGCTGCGTCGTACTCGGCCGCGACTCTGAGAGCTTCCTCGGCCAGCGCGGCTGCCACCTCAACGGGGTCGGCCAGGTCGTAACGCGAGGCGAGGGCTGCGGCATCCTGATCCCAGTTGGCGAAGGTGGGGTCGTCCTCGCTCAGCATCAGGCGCAGTCGCTCACCGAAGATCGCGTGGACGTCGCGCACGTGGCACGCGTATTCGGTGGGTGACCAGACATCGGGGCGAGGCCGGCGTCCGGGGGCGGGGCCGGCCAGGACCAGCTGCCACAGCTCGACGTTTGCTCGGATCGTGGCGCCGACGTCATCCATCGCGACGTCATCGGCGGCGAACCCGCACTCGGGGCAGGGCGCATCGAGCACCCACGTCCAGTCCTTGGTGTCGGGCTCGATCTCGGTCACGGTGGAGATCCTGGCAGTAAGCCTGCGAGCTGTCGGCCCGATTCCTGCCAGGGTGCGACAGGATGCCGCCATGTCTTCTGCGTACCCGTCTGGGACACACGAAGTGCGCGCAGCGACCGTCGCCGACCTTCCGGCCATCAAGTCGATCTACGACGTGCACGTGCGCACGACGACTGCCACCTTCGACGTCCAGCCACCGCCGATCGAGTACTGGGAACAACGACTCAGCAGCTCGGCCGTCGGCGATCACCTGCTCGTGGCGACGACCACGGGAGACGCGGGCACGGTGCTGGGCTACGCCTACTCCTCGACGTACCGGCCGCGCCCCGCCTACGACCGCACCCGCGAGACCTCGGTCTACCTGGCCGCCGAGGCACTCGGTCGGGGGCTAGGCCGCGCCCTGTACGAGGCGTTGATCGACTTACTACGCCAAGACGGCGTCCACACGGTGCTGGCGGTCGTCGCGCGTCCGAACGAACCCAGCGAGGCGCTGCACCGGGCCTGCGGCTTCGACCTGGTCGGCGTGTTGCCCGAGGTCGGGCGCAAGTTCGATCGCTGGGTCGACACCGGGTTGTGGGCTCTGCGGCTCGAGCAGTAGGGCTCAGGTCGCTCATCGAGTGACTGGAGGCGGCTCAGGAAGCCATCCCACGAGCCCGCGACCGAGGGGCTGCTCGACGACCGAGGCGTGGCGGCGGTCCAGACTAGATTCGTCGCGTGGCGGGTGTGATGGGGGCGGGTGTGATGGGGGTGAGCGTGATGGGGGTGGAGATCGATGCGGTGGTCTCCTGAGCCTGACGACACCAGAGCCGTCGTGCTGGTCGAGGGCGCGAGCGACCAGCGCGCGCTCGAGGTGCTGGCTCGTCGCCACGGCGTCTCACTCGCCGACATCGAGGTGGTCTCGATGGCTGGCATCACCAACGTGCCCGCTCACCTGTTGCTCGCCGGCTCCCGCCGCGTCGCCCTGCTCTACGACATGGCGGAATCGGCCTACGTCGACCCCAAGCTCAGCGCGCACCCCGCGGTCGACGGGTTCGGCTGCACCGACGACCTCGAGCACGAGCTGTTGCGGGCTCTGACTCTCGAGGCTGTCGAGGGAGTGATTGCTGGTGAGGGTGAGCTCGCCTCGCTCCGACTGCTCCAGCGGCAACCAGCCCAACGCGATCGCAGCTCGATGCAGCACCTGCGCCGATTCATCTCCAGCCACAGCGGTCGCAAGCTGCGCTACGCCGAACTGCTCAGTGACGCCGTCGACCTAGCCTCCACACCCACGCCACTGCTCGGCCTGCTGAGGTG
>JBAUWM010000474.1:0-1866 GCA_049583775.1 Nocardioides sp. | reverse complement strand
GCACCGCGCTGATCCTCGACATCTTCGCCCAGCACGCGAAGAGCCGCGAGGGCAAGGCGCAGGTCGAGCTGGCCCAGCTGTCGTACATGAAGCAGCGCCTGCGCGGCTGGGGCGGCAACCTGTCCCGCCAGGCCGGTGGGCGGGTGGGCGCCGACGGCGGCGGCATCGGTGGTCGAGGTCCGGGTGAGACCAAGATCGAGACCGACCGGCGCCGCATCAACGACAAGATCGCCAAGCTCCGCCGCGAGCTGAAGGCCATGAAGGGCACCCGCGACACCAAGCGGCTCGATCGCAAGCGGCACCAGATTCCGTCAGTCGCGATCGCCGGTTACACCAACGCCGGCAAGTCCTCGCTACTCAACCGGCTCACCGGCGCCGGGGTGTTGGTCGAGGACTCGCTCTTCGCCACCCTCGACCCCACCACCCGCCGTACCACCACGTCCGACGGTCGGGTTTACACGATGAGCGACACCGTCGGGTTCGTGCGGCACCTGCCGCACCAGCTCATTGAGGCCTTCCGCTCCACGCTCGAGGAGGTCGCTGACTCCGACCTGATCGTGCACGTCGTCGACGGCTCGCACCCAGACCCTGAGGGCCAGCTGGCCGCCGTCCGCGCGGTGCTCGCCGACATCGACGCCACCGCGGTGCCCGAGCTGGTGGTCATCAACAAGGCGGACGCCGCCGACCCGATGGTGCTTGCTCGGCTGCAGCGCAACGAGCCGCACTCGGTGGTGGTCAGCGCCAAGACGGGCGAGGGCATCGCCGAGGCGATCCGCATCATCGAAGGAGAGCTGCCCCGACCGGGGGTGGAGTTCCACGCCCTGGTGCCCTTCGAGCGCGGCGACCTGATCAACCAGTTGCACCAGCATGGCGAGATCACCTCGCTCGACCACACCGCCGACGGCACGATCGTGCGGGGTCGGGCGAACGACGACCTCGCCGGGCTGCTCGCCGCCTACGCGATCTGACGATTCGCCTGCGCGAGAAGCACCAGCCCCACACCATGGACGGGTGACCATCGGGGGGACGCAGCGGACGCCTGCGCGGCGACGCGTGCTGCTCCTGGTCCTCGCCGGATCCCTCCTGGTGACTCTGCTGAGTGGCTACGTGGTCTCCCGCGCCGTCGGCCGAGAGCCGTCCCTGTGCAACGGGTTCGCAATGGCCTCTGCCGAGCGCGCCAACCAGGATTCCAGCCAAGACTCCGGCGAACGCTCAGCCCAGGGCGACCGGATCGTCGTCATCGGTGACTCCTACTCGGTGGGCCTCGGGCTCCAGCGGCCTCGTGACGCGTGGCCGAGCCGGCTGCCCGGACGAGTGCACGTCGACGGCTTCTCCGGCTCCGGCTTCAACCGCGATGCGAGTCCGTGCGGTCGTGTCTCGTTTGCCGACCGGGCAGCGGCCGCGGCGCGGGGTGGTGCCGATGTGGTGGTGGTCGCAGGAGGACTCAACGATTGGGACTCCACCGACCGCGAGATAGCGCACGGGTTCTACCGATTGATGCGCGTCCTCGACGGCCAGCAGGTGCTGGTCGTCGGTCCCGCCGCCGCACCCTCGCGAACGGCATCGGTGCCGCGGATCAACCGTGCGCTGAACCGTCTCTCGCGTGTGCACGGCGCCACCTTTGTGCGGATGTCGAACCTCGACCTCGACTACCTGCCCGACGGCCTCCACCTGACACCCGACGGGCATATCGCCTTCGGTGACCGGGTAGCTGCGGCGGTCGACCGACTCCTGTGAGCCGGGGCCGCGCGCTGTCGTCACCCACCTCTACCCTTCTCGGGTGCCCGTCGTTGCCGATGTCCTCGCCCGAGCGGTCGCGGCTCTGGGCGGCTCCGAGCGCACCGGCCAGGTCGCGATGGCCGAGGC
>JBAUWM010000473.1:0-6101 GCA_049583775.1 Nocardioides sp. | reverse complement strand
GACGTACGTACCCGCGGTAGCGGCGACGGTGGGTGACCGCGCTCTCGGCGGTGACCAGCACCGAGTTGAGCACCTCGCGATCGACGTCGATGCCGCGTCGCACGGTGGTGGTGGCCGCGAGAAGGTGGCAGACCTGCAGCGACCGTTCGAGGTAGCGACCCACCGCGATCATGTGCCAGCCGGCGTCGCGGATCATGCTGGCCGTGACGCCCTGCAGCGACAGCACGCCGGTGAGCATCCGCCCGGCTGACTCGGAGATCTGGTGGCTGTGGGGGCTGACCTCGAGCGAGTTGGCGGCGCGGTCGGTGGCACCGAAAGCACGCCAGATATCGGGCGAGAGTTGGTCGCGCACCCCGGCGAGCGCATCCCGTAGTCCGTCGATGGCGTGGTAGACCGTGCCGCGCCGCGTGCCGTCGAGGAGCACCGTGCGGAAGTACCCGTCGAGGTCGTCGTCGGCAGGTCGGCGGCCGGCCAGCCGGCTGATCGCCCCGAGCATGACGTCGAGACCGGCGCCGCCGGTGGAGCGCGGTCGGGTGCGGAAGTCTTCGGCGAGAGTGTGCGAGGCCAGCACCAGGCGCAGCATGTCTTCGGCCCGCTCGGCGTACCGGCCGAACCAGAACATGTCCTCGAGGATGCGCGGCACGGTGCCGGTCGACGACCGCACGCTGGTCATCGGCAGCACGTCGGCCAGTCCCTGGTCGGGCTGGTCGGGGTCGGCCTTGAGCACCCAGACGTCCTTGCTGCCGATCGACCGGGTGCCGTCGAGGATGCTCGCCAGGCCACCGATGAGCGGCCGGTAGGCCGACCCGTAGCGGAGGGTGAACGTGCGCAAGGTGAGTGCTTGTGGCACGGCGCGGCCGCCGCTGAGGCCCCACGTCCCCTTCCAGGTGGGGGCCTGCGACAGCGTCAACTGTTCCTGGCCGACGTACTGGTGCGGCGCGGCGGTGATGGCGGCAACCTGCTCGTCGTGCGGGCGACCGGAGAGGTCACGGGTGCCATCGACGCTCCGGATGAGCAGGTCGTCGAGGCCGTCGAGCACGCGCTCGAGCCCGTCGGGCTCGCCGCACCACCACGTGGGCACCGACGCCAGCCGCAGGGGCTCGCCGAGCAGCGCCTCGCACAGTGCCGGCATGTAGGGCAGCAGGGCGGGGCTCTCGAGCACCCCGGAGCCCAGCCCGTTGACCACTCGCACCCGGCCGCGACGGACCGCCTCGGTCAGGCCGGCCACCCCGAGCTGCGACTCGCCTCGCAGCTCGAGCGGGTCGCTCCACGCAGCGTCGACGCGGCGCAAGATGACGTCGACCCGCTCCAGGCGCCCGAAGACACGCATCTGCACCCAGCCCTCGCGCACCACCAGGTCGCTTCCCTGCACCAGCGGGAAGCCGAGCGCGGACGCGACGAACGCCTGGTCGTAGGCCGTCTCCGACTGGCTGCCGGGAGAGAGGACGACGACGCGCGGGTCGGCGAGGTCACCCCCGGCCGACTGCAGCAGCGCGGATCGCAGGGCGCTGAAGAACGGCTCCATGCGGTGCAACCCGGCCTCGCGATAGAGCTCGGGCACGACGCGGGAGATGACCCGGCGGTTCTCCATGGCGTAGCCGAGACCCGAGGGCGCCTGGGTGCGGTCGGCGATCACCCGCCAGTCGCCGTGGCGGTCGCGACCCAGGTCGGTGGCAGCGATCACCAACGGACGCGGATCGACGGCGGAAGGACGGGCGACGACGCGCACGAAGCCGGGGTGTCCGAGCACGGTCGCGGCCGGCAGCACCCCCTCCGACAGCACGCGCTGGGGGCCGTAGAGGTCAGACAGCAGGGCGTTGAGCAGCTCGGCGCGCTGAGCCAGACCGACCTCGAGGGGCGCCCACGAGGGCGCGTCGATGACGAGCGGAATCGGGTCGAGCCGCCAGGGCTGGGAGCGTTCGCCCGGTCTCGCATAGGTGACGCCGTCGTCGGAGAGGGCCCGCACGATGTCGTCGTCGACGCGGTGCAGGTCGGCGTCGGTCAGGCCGACGGCCAACTCGGCCATGCCTTTCCAAGGTGCCCGCAGCGCACCGTCCGGTCCGACTACTTCGTCGTACCGGCCAGCTCCCGCGAGCCCTGGGGCACCGGTCGATCCGATCGCGAGGTCGTCGCCCAGCGCTGGCTGGGTGACGCCGGCCGCGTAGTCACGCAGAACGGTCACGGTCGTGCTTCACGCCTTGGCGGTCGCACTCGACGGAGGTCGAGCGTGTGGGGGTACTCGTCGGTGGCAGCGCGGCGGGCCTGCTCGCGCAGCGCTCCGACGTCGACGAGACCAGCAGTGTGCCCGTGCGGCTCGAAGCGGCTGGCCCGTCGGGCTTCAGCCGAGTTGGCGTTGACCGGAGGGTGGTCGTAGGAGCGGCCGCCGGGGTGCACGACGTGATACGTCGCGCCGCCGAGGCTGACCTGAGAGGCGATGTCGACCACGTCGAACGTCAGTGGCGCGTGCACCTCGATGCTCGGGTGCAACGCCGACCACGGCTGCCAGGCGCGATAGCGGACGCCGGCGTAGTGATCACCCGTAGGGGTGGGGGTCAGTGGCACCGGGACACCCTGACACGTCACCAGGTGTCGCTGGGGGTCGATCCCGCGGACCGACACCTGAACCCGCTCCACGCTGCTGTCGACGTAGCGGGCCGTGCCGCCAGCGGTGGCCTCCTCGCCGAGCACGTGCCACGGCTCGATGGCTTGGCGCAGCTCGAGCTCGACGTGCCCGCCAGCCGATCCGCCCCCGATGCCCGGAATGCCCGGAATGCCCGGAATGCCCGGAATGGTGGCCACGCCGATCCGCGGGAAACGGAACTCGGTGAACGGCGCCAGCCATTCCTCCTCGAACGCGATGCCGTGCGCACGCAGGTCGGCGACGACGGCGTTGATGTCGGCGATAGCTCCGTGGGGAAGGAGCGGATCCTCATGCAAGCGGGTTCCCCAGCGCACCAGCGGCGCGCTCAACGGCTTCTCCCAGAACATCGCGACGAGGCTGCGCACCAGGAGCGCCTGGACGAGCGCCATCTGCGCATGCGGAGGCATTTCGAACCCGCGCAGCTCGAGCAGGCCGAGGCGGCCGCGCGAGGAGTCGGGGCTGTACATCTTGTCGATGCAGAACTCCGAGCGGTGTGTGTTGCCGGTCAGGTCGGTGAGCAGGTGTCGCAGCGCCCGATCGACCAGCCACGGCCGCGGGCGGCCGTCCGCGCCATCGCTGTCGTCACTATTGCCATCTTCGCCAGCCTTGTCGTCGACGGGTCCGACAGCGGCGGCGGCGGCATTCTGGGTGAGCCGCTCGATCTCCTGGAAGGCAATCTCCATCTCGTAGGTCGCCTCGGGGCGACCCTCGTCGAACCGCGGCGCCTGCGACGTGGGCCCGATGAAACGACCCGAGAACAGGTAGCTCAGGCTCGGGTGGCGTTGCCAGTAGGTGATCAGGCTGACCAGGAGATCGGGACGCCGCAGCAGCGGACTGTCGATCGGCTGGGTGCCGCCCAGGGTGATGTGGTTGCCACCGCCGGTGCCGGTGTGCAGTCCGTCGAGGTCGAACTTCTCGGTGGTCAGACGCGCCTGACGCGCCTCCTCGTAGAGGGTCATCGTCAGGTCGCGCTGCTCGGCCCAAGAAGCCGTCGGCTGCACGTTGACCTCGATGACGCCGGGGTCGGGGGTGACCACGAGCTGGGTGAGCCGGGAGTCCGGCGGAGGGCCGTAGCCCTCCAGCACGATCGGGCAGCCGATCTTGCGGGCCGCCACCTCGATCAGGCGGAGCAGGTCGCAGTAGTCGTCAAGGCGTTCGGTCGGCGGCAAGAAGACGTGCACGTGACCGTCGCGGGCCTCAAAGGCGAGCGCGGTGGTGGGTGCACCCTCGGGGTCGACGACGCTGACCACGGGCACCTGTGGCTCCAGCGGCTGGCCGGCCTCGAGGTACGACGGCTCGCCGGCGAACTCCGGGTCCTTCCAGGCAATCGAGTCGAGCGGCAGACGAAGGCCGACGCTGCTGGTGCCGGGCAGCAGCACCAGCCGACCGCGGCGGAATCGCCAGGCGGGGCTGGTCCATTGCTCCCCGGGAGCGATGGGCAGCACCCAGCCGGTGGGCACGTCAATCGCGGCGTCGAGGACGCCGAGCCCGTGCGCATCGAGCTTCTCGGCAGCGGTGTCTGGCTTCTCACCCTGGGGCTGGCGCATGTCGGAAGCGAGCGCGGCGAGGGGATCCTCGAACGCGGCCTGCACCTGGTCGGCCGGCAGCGCGAGCACCTGGGCCACGCGTCGAGCGAGCGCCTCGGCGTCCGCGTCGGCGTCACGTCCCGGGGCGGGCTCACCCCACGGGTCGGCGAACAACGCCGGGTCCTGCCAGAGCTGGACGCCGTCGGTACGCCACTGGAGCGCGATGTTCCAACGCGGCAAGGGCTCGCCCGGGTACCACTTGCCTTGACCGCGGTGCACGATGCCGCCGCGGGCGTAGATGTCTTGGAGCCGGTTGGCGAGAGTGCCCGCCAGGGCGCGCTTTTCTTCGCCGTCGGCGTCGCTGTTCCATTGCGGCGTGGTGGCGTCGTCAAGGCTGACAAAGGTGGGTTCGCCACCCATGGTCAGCCGCACGTCGCCGGCCACCAGGCGTTGGTCGACGGAGCTGCCGAGCGCGTCGATGCGCGCCCACTGCTCATCGGTGTAGGGCTTGGTGACGCGTGGGTCTTCGTGCACCCGGCGCACTTCGTTGTGGAACGAGAAGGTGACCTCGACGGGTTCGGTCACGCCCTCGATCGGCGCGGCGCTGCTCGGGTGAGGTGTCGCGCTGAGCGGAATGTGCCCCTCGCCGGCGAAGAGGCTGGACGTCGGGTCCATGCCGACCCAGCCTGCACCGGGGAGGTAGACCTCAGCCCAGGCGTGGAGGTCGGTGAAGTCGTGCTCGGTGCCGCTTGGGCCGTCGAGCGACTTCTGGTCGGCGGCCAGCTGCACGAGGTAACCAGACACGAACCGGGCGGCGAGCCCGTGTTGCCGCAGCAGGCTGACCAGGAGCCAGGCGCTGTCGCGGCACGATCCGATCTTGCGCGCCAACGTCTCGTCGGGCGACTGCACGCCCGCCTCCATGCGCACCGAGTAGGCCACCTCGCGGTGCACGGCGGCATTGAGAGCGGCGAGGAAGTCGATCGTGAGCATGCCGCCGGGAGTGTCCTGGGGCTGAGGCAGCGACTGACGGAAAGCATCGGCGGCGGTGGCGTCGGCGACCGAGCGCAGGTAGGGAAACAGATCGGCGTGCAGGCTCGACTCGTAGACGAACGGCATCCGCTCGGCGTACTCCTCGATGAAGAAGTCGAACGGGTTGATCACCATCAGGTCGGCCACGAGACCGACGGTGATGTCGAGCGTGGTGACCTTCTCGGGAAACACCAACCGGGCCAGCCAGTTGCCGAATGGGTCCTGTTGCCAGTTGACAAAGTGGTTGGCCGGCTTCACGTCGAGTGAGTAGGCCTCGATGGGCGTGCGGGCGTGCGGAGCGGGACGCAGACGCACGACGTGCGGCCCCACCGCGACCGGGTGCGCGAACTCGTAGGTGGTGCGGTGCTCGAGCGCGACCTTGATCGACATGCCCCTACCCTCCCCCGCCCGCATTGCGAAGCGGTAACGCGGGCCTATTGCGTCCGGCATGCAACACGACCGCCGAGCATTCACGGCACCCCGTCGTATAACGCACGGGACGTCGATGGTTGAGGTGCGAGGAGCGCCAGCACGAGCCCCGAGACCACCGGCGCCGCAGCCGACTAGCGTCGATGGTTGAGGTGCGAGGAGCCCCAGCGACGAGCCTCGAAACCACCGGCGCCGCAGCCGACCAGCGTCGATGGTTGAGGTGCGAGGAGCCCCAGCGACGAGCCTCGAAACCACCGGCGCCGCACGGGACGACGCTGGTTCTCGGCTTCCTGGGTTTCGAGGCTCAGGCCTGGCGGCCTTCACACCTCAACCACCGACGCAGTTTCGAGGCTCAGGCCTGGCGGCCTTCACACCTCAACCACCGACACGGTTTCGAGGCTCAGGCCTGGCGGCCTTCACACCTCGACCACCGACGCAGATTCGAGGCTCAGGCCTGGCGGCCTTCACACCTCAAC
>JBAUWM010000472.1:0-14666 GCA_049583775.1 Nocardioides sp. | reverse complement strand
GCTGCGTGGCGTCGTCACCGGAGCCGTGCGGCAAGGCGCGCTCGACGCGTTGGTACAGGAGGCAGTGGCGGCCGCAGCCGACGTCCCGCTCGCCACCGTGCGGCGGGCAGCGATGCTGTCCGGTGCGACGGTGGCCATCGCCCGGCGGGCCTTCACCGGCGGTGCCACCGCACTCGACGAGGTCGGTCTGCAGGTGCTGCGTCCGGTGCTGCCGATGCTCGCCTCCAGTGCCCCCACGGTGGCCGAGGCGCTCACCAAGGCCGCACCCGACGGCAGTGCGGTGGCGATCGACACCAAGCTCGACGGCATCCGGATCCAGGTGCACCGCGACGGCGACGAGGTGCTCGTCGTGACCCGCAGCCTCGACGACATCACCAGCCGCCTGCCGGAGGTCGTGGCGATCGCCCAGTCGTTGGACGCCACGACCTTCGTGCTGGATGGCGAGGCGATGACGGTCGATCCGACCGGCCGGCCGCGGCCCTTCCAGGAGACCGCCTCACGCACCGCTGCTCATGGCGTAACCACCTCGGTCGTGACGCCGTTCTTCTTCGACGTGTTGCACCTCGACGGCCGCGACCTGCTGGACGCGCCCGGACATGAGCGCGCAGCAGCACTCGATGCCCTCGTGCCGGCCGAGCATCGGGTGCCGCGACTCGTCACCGCCGACCCCCTTGCAGCCGAGGCCTTCACCCGCGAGGTGCTCGTCGCAGGCCACGAAGGGGTGGTGGTCAAAGGCCTCGACGCCCCCTACGCAGCGGGACGACGTGGCGCTGCCTGGGTCAAGGTGAAGCCGGTGCACACCTTGGACCTCGTGGTGCTCGCCGTCGAGTGGGGCTCGGGACGCCGCGAGGGTTGGCTCTCCAACATCCACCTCGGAGCCCGCGACCCCGACCGCCCAGGCGAGTTCGTGATGCTCGGCAAGACGTTCAAAGGAATGACCGACGAGATGCTCATCTGGCAGACCGAACGGTTTCTGGAGCTGGAGACGCGACGTGAGGGGCACGTCGTGCACGTGCGACCCGAGCAGGTCGTCGAGATCGCCATCGACGGCTTGCAGCGGTCGAGTCGCTACCCCGGCGGGGTGGCCCTCCGCTTCGCGCGCGTCGTCCGCTACCGCGACGACAAGCCCGCCGACCAAGCAGACACGCTGGCCGAGGTCCGGGCCCTGTCGGAGGTGCACCGTAAGGTCGACGACGTGACTGAGCGATGAGCAAGATGGATGCACTGCGCAAGATGCGCGAGGCCCGCTACGAGCAGGCTGCCGCGCGCGCCAAGCAGGCCGGCACCCCGGCCCGACGCGCGACCGCGCCGGTGGCGCCTCCCGCAACCACACGCACCGACGTGGTCGAGGTCGATGCGGAGGCTGACAGCGGTGAGCGCCTGTGCGGGCACCGCAACATGAGCGGTCGCACGTGTACCCGCGAGCACGGGCACAGCGCCAAGAGCCACCGCTACTCCTGAGCTCGAAACTGTTGCAACAGCGAGTTGCACAGGTCGTACAATCCTGGCATGAGCACTGCCACCGAGAGCGACGGCCGCCGACGCGCTGCGGCCGTCCGGCGCAAGGCGAGGGCGGCCGAGATCATCGCGGCAACCCGAGCGTTGTTCGACGAACGCGGGGTGCGCGACGCTCAGATCGAGGACATCGCCCGCGCCGTCGGCATCAACCGCGCCATCGTCTACCGGCACTTCACCGGCAAGGAAGAGCTCTTTGCCCTGACACTGGTGGGCTATCTCGACGAGCTGCGCGATGCCCTGGCAGCCGCGGCTGACATCCAGGAGCCACCCGCCGAGCGCCTGGCGGCGATTGTCGGCGCGTTCGTCGACTACGGCGTGGCACACCCGGCATTCGTCGACTGCGCCCAGGCGCTGATGCGCAGATCCGGCCCGGAGCTGCTCGACGAGATCTCCGAGGGGGCGCTCTTCCGCCTCGGCCGTGGCATCTCGCAGTGCTTGACGATCCTCTCAACAGCCCTCGAGGACGGCATCGCCGATGGCAGTTTTCGCACCACCAACGACCCGACGCTGCTTGCCAACACGCTGTACGCCAGCGGCCTCGGCGCATTGCAGCTGGCTCGCGTGGGCATCCTGGTCAAGGAAGCGGCGCCGGGCATCCCCACCGTGGGCGACATCTCCCCCGACCAGGTGAGGTCCTACCTGGTCGCCTCAGCCCTCGCGGTGGCCTCGCACTGAGGACTACGGGCGCTCGAGGATCGCCACGACGCCCTGGCCGCCAGCGGCGCACACCGAGATCACTCCCTTGCCCGAGCCGTTCTGCTCGAGCAGCTTCGCCAGGTTGGCGATGATCCGACCCCCGGTGGCCGCGAACGGGTGACCGGCGGCCAGTGAGGAGCCATTGACGTTGAGCTTGGTGCGGTCGATCGAACCCAGCGGGGCGTCGAGACCGAGACGCTCCTTGCAGAACACCGGGTCTTCCCACGCCTTGAGGGTGGAGAGCACCTGCGAGGCAAAGGCCTCGTGGATCTCGTAGAAGTCGAAGTCCTGGAGCGAGAGGTTCTCGCGCTTGAGCATTCGCGCCATGGCGTAGGCCGGAGCCATGAGCAGGCCTTCGCCACCGTGCAGGTAGTCGACGGCCGCGGTCTCGGAGGCCGTGATGTAGGCGAGCACCGGCAGGTTGTGCTCCTGGGCCCACTCCTCCGAGGCCAGCAGCACGACCGACGCACCGTCGGTCAGCGGTGTCGAGTTGCCGGCGGTCATGGTGGCGGCCTCGCCCTTGCCGAATACCGGCTTCAGCTTGCTGAGCTTCTCTGCCGTCGAGTCTGCGCGCAGGTTGGAGTCGCGCTCGAGACCACGGAAGGGGGTGACCTGGTCGTCGAAGAAACCTCGGTCGTAGGCGGCGGCCAGTCGCTGGTGCGACGTGGCGGCCAACTGGTCTTGGTCTTCACGGGTGATCTGCCACTCGAGGGCAGTCAGCGCAGCATGGTCGCCCATCGAGAGTCCGGTGCGCGGCTCGCCGTTCTGCGGGATCGCGAGGCTGATGTCGCCGGGGCGGATAGCGGCCAGCGCGGCGAGGCGGCTCTTGGTGTCGCGGGCCGCGTTCACTTTCATCAGCTTCTTGCGCAGCTTCTCGCCAATGGCGACGGGCGCGTCAGACGTGGTGTCGGTGCCGCCGGCGATGCCGACCTCGATCTGCCCGAGGGCGATCTTGTTGGCCACCTGGATCGCGGCCTGGAGGCCAGTACCGCAAGCCTGCTGAATATCGGTCGCGGGAGTCTCAGGCGACAGCTTCGAGCCGAGCACCGACTCGCGGGCCAGGTTGAAGTCGCGCGAGTGCTTGAGGACGGCGCCGGCGACAACCTCACCCAGGCGCTCACCTTCGAGACCGAAGCGCGTCACCAGGCCGTCGATAGCGGCGGTGAGCATGTCCTGGTTGGAGGCGTCCGAGTAGGCGCCGTTGGAACGGGCGAAGGGGATCCGGTTGCCACCGATGACGGCGACCCGACGAGTACGTTCGATCATGGGACCATACTGACCGGTAACTAGCCCGCAGCCAAGGTGGTGAGGGCCACGTCACGAAAAGTGGACTCTGAGTTACACAGATAGTTACATGTTGCGCACCGGATTCACCACGACAGCAAAGGCGTCACCTCATGAGCGACCGCTACCAGGGCTTCACCGCCTCCCCGATCGGCAAGCTTCTCGTCAAGAACCTCGGACTGCCGGATCCGATGCGGCTCGAGCGCTACGAGGCTGGCGCACCGCTGGTCGACGGCACCGTGCTCGTCGGCGGGCAAGGCCGGTTGATCGAGTCGCTGCCCGGTCTGCTCGACACCCTCGGCATCACCTCGACCTCGGCCAAGCCCGACGAGGGCCGCCTCAAGGGCCTGGTCTTCGACGCCACCGGCCTCACGTCGTCGTCTGACCTCGCCGCCCTGCGGGACTTCTTCACCCCAGTGCTGCGCAGCCTCGAGGCGTGCGCCCGGGTCGTGGTCATCGGCACCCCCCCTGAGCTGGTGCGCGGCTCAGAGCGGGTCGCCCAGCGCGCGCTGGAGGGCTTCACCCGCAGCTTGGGCAAGGAGATCGGCAAGGGCAGCACGGTGCAGCTCGCGTATGTCGCTGAAGGCGCCGAGGCGGGCCTCACCAGCACGCTCGGTTTCCTGCTCTCCCCCAAGTCGGCCTACGTGTCGGGTCAGGTCGTCCGCGTCGGTGCCCACGGCGGCACCGAGGTAGGCACGGTCGCCGACCTCGCTGCCCCCCTGGCCGGCAAGGTCGCGCTGGTCACTGGCGCTTCTCGCGGCATCGGCGAGCAGATCGCTCGGGTGCTCCACCGCGACGGCGCGACCGTGGTGGGTGTCGACGTGCCGCAGGCAGCCAGCGAGCTGCAGGTGTTGATGAAGGAGCTCGACGGCGACTGGCTCACCCTCGACATCACCGGCAAGGACGCGCCCCAGCGGATCGCCCACCACCTGAAGGAGAAGCACGGTGGCGTCGACGTCGTCGTGCACAACGCCGGCATCACCCGCGACAAGAAGCTCGCCAACATGGGCGAGGACCGCTGGGACTCGGTGATCGCGGTGAACCTGACCGCACCCGAGCTGATCACTCGCGAACTGCTCGAGCAGGGCGTCATCAACGACTTCGGGTCGATCATCGGCGTGGCGAGCATCGCGGGCATAGCCGGCAACGTCGGGCAGACCAACTACGCCGCTTCGAAGGCTGGCGTCATCGGATTCGTCGACTCACTCGCCGACGAGTTGGAGAAGGGCATCACGATCAACGCCGTCGCCCCCGGGTTCATCATCACCGCGATGACAGCAGCCGTGCCGTTCGCCACCCGCGAGGTCGGTCAACGCCTCAACGCCATGGCGCAGGGCGGTCTGCCGGTCGACGTGGCCGAGACCATCGCGTGGTACGCCAACCCGGCTTCCAGCTTGGTCAACGGCAACGTGGTCCGGGTGTGCGGCCAGATGATGTTGGGCGCCTGATGAGCGGCCCGACTCCCCAGCAGATCGAGCCCGCGGGCGGCCTCGGCACCCTGCTCAAGGCTGCGCTGCCGTCGATCCCCGTGGTCAACGCGCTCCCCGGCATCCGCAAGACCGCTGGCAAGGAGTTCGCCGGACTGGCGTTCAGCCGGCCGCCAGTGACGATCGAGCGCGCCGACGTCGAGGCGTACGCCGCCGTGTGTGGCTTCCCGAACAAGGATGTCGTGCCGCTGCCCTACCCGCACATGCTGGCGTTCGGACTGCAGATGGCGATCATGAGCGACCCGGGGTTCCCCGCTCCTGCCATCGGCACCGTGCACCTGGAGAACACGATCACTCAGCACCGCGCCATCGCCGTCGGCGAGACGCTCGCCGTCACCGCAAGCGTGGGCAGTGCCGTGCCGCACCCCAAGGGCACGGTCTACGAGTTCGTCACCGAGGTGCGCGCAGAAGGCGACGTGGTGTGGGAGGAGACCTCGGCCTACCTCCGGCGTGTCTCGACAGGCTCGACAACCGGGGGACAGCCCTACGGGATGGTGCTCCCCGAGGCGCCGGCGAACGGCACCACGTGGAAGCTGCCCGCCGACCTCGGGCGTCGTTACGCGGCGGTCTCCGGTGACCACAACCCGATCCACCTCTACCCTCTCACCGCCAAGGCGCTCGGCTTTCCTCGCCAGATCGCCCATGGCATGTGGACCCTCGCGCGCTGCACCGCGGCGCTCGAGAACCGTCTACCGGACGCGGTCCGGGTCGACGTCGCGTTCAAGAAGCCGGTCACGCTGCCGGGTACGGTCGCGTTCGGCTCGACCCCGATCAACCAGGGCTACGCGTTCTCGCTCACGAACCCTCGGTCGGGGGCTCCGCACCTGGCAGGGCGGACGACGGCACTCTGATCAAGCCCTCCTGGGCCACGGTGGCCACGAGGGTGCCGTCGGGCGTGTAGACGTGCCCGAGGGCCAGACCACGCGCGCCGCTGGCTGAGGGCGACCACTGGTCGTAGAGCCACCACTCGTCGACCTGGAACGGTCGGTGGAACCAGATGGTGTGATCGAGCGACGCCATCTGGGTCTTGGACGCGCTGGCGCCGTGAGCGGCGAGTGTCGACCCCAACAGGGAGACGTCGCTGGCGTAGGTGAACGCCGCCAGGTGGTTGAGCCGGTCGTCGCCGACTTCGCCGTTGATCCTGATCCACATCCGCGCCTGAGATCGATGCCGCGGATCGGGCTCGAGGCCGTGCTTGGTGTTGCCGAGCCACCGCACGTCGATGGCCGCCCACTCCTTGCCCAACGCGTCGGCGTCGGCGTTGCCGCCCTTGCGCATCACCTCGACCAGGTCGAGACCATCCTCAGGCCCCTTCACCTCGGGCATGACGTCCTGGTGCTCGAGGCCCGGTTCTTCCTTCTGGAAGTTGAGCGTTTGGTAGTAGATCGGTCGACCGTGCTGGCGAGCCATCACCCGGCGGGTCGCGAACGAGCGACCGTCACGGATGCGTTCGACGTCGTAGATGATCGGCACCGAGTAGTCGCCGGGCAGCAAGAAATAGCTGTGCAGCGAGTGGACGTGGAAGTCGGGCTCGACCGTCCGCGCTCCGGCAATCAGCGACTGCGCCGCCACCTGGCCGCCGTACACGCGCTGCCGCTCCGACTGCGGCTGGCGTCCACGGAAGAGATCGACGTCGAGGTACTCGAGGTCGAGCAGGTCGAGGAGCTCTTGCGCGGCACTGGTCACTGGTCGTCCTCCGGGCCTTCGAGCCCGGCGAGGAACTGCTCGAACTGCTGTCCGATCTCCTCGCCGGTGGGAATGGGCTGGTCGTCGGCCAGGAGGCTCGATCCGTTCTCCTCGGCCTCCGCGAACGTGTCGTACTGCCTTTCGAGGGCGTCGACGACCTCACCCACCTCTTCGTTCGCCGAGAGGTAGCGAGTGATCTCGCCCTCCCGCTCGCTGGCCGCTGCCCGTAGATCTGCCAGGTCGACGGTGAGGCGACCCGCGCGCTCGACGTGCTCGAGCAGCACGGCCGCGGCCTGTGGGTAGTCGAGCTGGGCCAAGTAGTGCGGAATGTGGGCCACAAAGCCCTGGGCGTCGTGGCCCCACTCTCCCAGCCTGATCTCCATCAGGGCCTGCACGCTGCTCGGCACCCTGAGCTCGCCGCGCCAGGGGCTGACTCCGGAGTTGAGCTCCGCGCGGTTCGCGTGATGGGTGATCGCGATCGGTCGGGTGTGCGGCACGGCCATCGGCACCGAACCCAGACCGATCACCAGCTGGACGTCGAACCGCGACACCACGTCGCGCAGCGCGCGGAGGAAGGCCTCCCAGCGGTTGTCGGGCTCGGGGCCCTGCAGCAGCAGGAACGGCGTTCCGCCGAGGTCTCGCAGCAACCGCACCACCAGTCGCGGGGCGTCGTAGGCCTCGTAGTGGTCGACGGCGAACGTGACGGCTGGACGCCGTGCGCGGTAGTCGTGGAACTGGTCGACGTCGAAGGTCGCCACGACCGAACCGCCCCCGTTCAGCTCGGCGAGGTGCCGAGCCGCGATCGCGGCAGAGTTGCCGGCGTCCAAGAAGCCATCGAGCGCGACCACCATCACCCCGATCGGCGCGCCCTCGAGGTCAGGCACCTCGTCGACGATGTGGACCAGGCGCTCAGATGTCACCCGGCCACGATATTCCTACGGGCTCTGGGTCGGGGTCGCGGGTGCGGGTTGGAGGAACCCGGGGTCGTAGGTGGTGATCATCAACTTCGCCCCGCGACGAGCCAACTGGTCGACGTTGAGTTGCAGCAGGTCGTTGACGACCTGGCGGACGTCGGCCTCGGGGGTGGCCAACGCGTCCAGGAGCAACCACGGCGCTTCGGGGCCGTAGGTGGCCGCGAGGTACTCACAGGTCCACCACGCCAGGGCGTAGTGCACCTCATAGTCGTCGTCGTTGAACTCCTCGTTGCCAGGCATCGAGGGCACGCCACGCTCAACGGACCGCAAAGCTGCGTCCGACACCTGGCGGTCCTGCGGAGCCAGCGCCTGTACCGACACCCACTCGGCCAGCCCCTCACCGAGCCACAGCGGCGCGACGTCGTCGCGCTCGCCGACCGCCACATGGGTGAGCTCGTGCCGCACGAGACGGTCGCGCGCGGCGCTCTCGCTGGTGAGCACGCGCGGGTTCAGCACGATCCGGGTTGCGGCGATCTCGTCACGACCGTTGACGACGCTGCCGGTGGGCACGGTGAAGGCCACGGCGTCCAGGGTCTCGGCATCATCGCCCGGCAGATCGTCGAGACGGTCGAGGAAGGTGACGTCCGACAGCGCGTAGACCACGACGTTCTGTGGCCACGAGTACGGCACACGCACCGACACATCAGAGATGCCACGCTCGATCGATCTGATGAGCGGCCGAGCCCTCCTGACCGAGCCTGCGTCGAACACACCGAGCACCCCGGCGCCGGTGCGCACCTCGATCGGGCGTTCGTCCCACGGTTGTTCGAGCACGGCGTGGGTGCGTTCCCACTCGCGGTCAGTGACCGAGCTGAGCGCGTACTGCTCCGACTCGCCGGCTGGGTTTGGCACCGGGCTGAACCGGAACCGGTCGAGGGTGCGCACCGGCGCGGCGTCGAAGCCCGCCAGCTGTTGAGTGAGCGCCACCACGACCCAGTATCCGCCCGATCCGCCGCGCACGAGGCTGGCGCGATCGAGGTCGTAGCGAAACTCCACGAACGGCAGCTGGGTCAGGTTGTCGAAGTAGCCCTCTTGCGTGGCGACGAACCCGTCGGGCCGCGCGTCCACGTCGGCCAGAAAGCTGGCGCGGTCGCCGGTCAGGACCGCGGCCGACCGTCGATCGAGCAAGTCGGAGAACGCACGGACTAGGTCGGGCGGAATCGGGATCCCCTCCACGATCGAGGGATCGATGCTCGACGCCGCGCCGGTCGCCGCAGGCGGGGCCGCGCCGACCGGGTCGGGGCCGTCGGCGCAGGCGCTGAGCAACGAGGCTGCCAGCAGGAGGACTCCGGTGACGCAGAGTGCTCGGTCAGGACCGACGGTCGGCATCGACCAGCACTCCGCCGTCCGGTCCGCCGTTGGACACAGCGGTGATGTCCTCGACGATGCCGCGGGCCAGTGCCTGCGCAGACAGACCGATGCGCTCCAGGATCACCGCGCGCTTGGCGTGGCCGAGGAACTCCTGCGGAATCCCATGCAGGCGGAACGGTGTGGTCACCCCGGCGTCGTTGAGGGTCTGCAGCAGCACTGCGCCACAGCCACCGACCCGGCCGTTGTCCTCGATGCTGACCACGAGCCGGTGCGTGCGGGCGAGGTCCACGATCGCGGGATCGACGGGCTTGACCCACCGCGGGTCGACCACGGTGACGCCGATGCCTTGGGCGCCGAGCCGATCGGCGACGTCGACGGCTACTGAACACATCGAGCCAACCGCCACGATCAGCACGTCACGGGCGCCGGTGCGCACGAGCACGTCGGCTCCGCCCGCGCGGCCGATGGCGGGCACGTCGTCAGGCGGCGGGCCCTTGGGGAACCGCACCACCGTGGGGGCATCGGAGACCACGACGGCCTCGTCGAGCAGCTCGCGCATCCGAGTGGCGTCACGCGGGGCGGCCAGTCGCAAACCCGGCACCACTTGGAGGATCGACATGTCCCACATGCCGTTGTGGCTGGCGCCGTCGTCGCCGGTGACGCCGGAGCGGTCGAGCACAAAGGTGACGCCGCACTGGTGCAGGGCGACGTCCATCAGCACCTGGTCGAATGCGCGGTTGAGGAAGGTGGCGTAGAGCGCGACCACAGGGTGCAGTCCGCCGATGGCGAGGCCAGCTGCCGAGGTGGCACCGTGCTGCTCGGCGATGCCGACGTCAAAGGTGCGCTCGGGATAGGCCGCCTCGAACTTCTGGAGACCGACCGGGTGCATCATCGCTGCGGTGATGGCGACGACGTCGGTGCGACGCGCGCCGAGCTCGACCATGTAGTCGGCGAAGTGGTCGGTCCAGATGGCGCCGCGCGCCTTCTCCTCGCCGGTCTCGATGTCGAACGGCTGGGGTGAGTGGAACTGGTCGGCCTCGTGCTTCTCGGCCGCGTCGTACCCGAACCCCTTGCGGGTAATGGCGTGCACGATGACGGGGCCGCCGAAACGCTTGGCTTGGGCCAGCGCCTGCTCCATCGCGGCGCGGTCGTGACCGTCGATCGGACCGACGTACTTGAGCCCGAGGTCTTCGAAGAGACCCTGGGGCGCCAGCGCGTCCTTGAGGCCTCGCTTCATGGCGTGCAGCGCGTCATAGGTGGCCGGCCCGACGCCCTTGACCGCATTGAGTCGCTTCTTCACGAGGTCGAGGACCTGCTCGTAGCGTGGGTTGGTGCGCAGCGCGGTGAGCGCGGTGGCCAGTCCGCCGATGGTCGGGGTGTAGGAGCGGCCGTTGTCGTTGACCACGATGACCAGGCGGCTGTCCTTGGCGATCGCGATGTTGTTGAGGGCTTCCCAGGCCATGCCGCCGGTGAGGGCGCCGTCGCCGATGACCGCCACGGTGTGTCGGTCTTCGCCGCGGATGCGGTAGGCCTTGGCAATTCCGTCTGCGTAGCTGAGCGCGGTGGATGCGTGGGAGTTCTCGACGATGTCGTGGGGTGACTCGGCCCGGCTCGGGTAGCCGCTCAACCCGCCCTCCGATCGCAGCCCGTCGAAGCTGGCGGCGCGCCCGGTAAGGATCTTGTGCACGTAGGCCTGGTGCCCGGTGTCGAAGACGACGCGGTCCCGCGGGGAGTCGAAGACCCGGTGGATGGCCATCGTGAGCTCGACGACGCCGAGGTTGGGACCGAGGTGCCCGCCGGTGCGCGCGCAGGTGGTGACCAAAAGATCGCGGATCTCGCTGGCTAGCGCGTCGAGCTGCTCGTCGTCGAGCCCACGCAGATCGCGAGGCTCGCCGATCGACGACAGCAGGGGCCCTAGCGACATGACGGTGAGTTTACGTGGTCAGAGGTCGAAGACGGCGATGGCCGGCTCGTGCAGGCTCCCCATCCAGACCCGACCGTCGTGCTCACGCACGCCCGTGACCATGTGATAGCTCGCGCCGTGCTGGCTCGGATCGATGTCGAGATCGTGCACCAGGGTGCCCTCCTCGTCGTAGGCCTGTACCCGGACGGTCTTCTTCGGCTTCGGCTGCAGCTTGTCGGGCAGCGCCGTGGCCGCGCGGCGCAGCAACAGCGGCCCGTTCTGAATCCGCTCGACCATGGGATCGGTGGGGCTGGCCAAGCTGATCCAGATGAGTCCGTCGCTGCCGCGGGCGATGTTGTCGGGGTAACCAGGCAGGTTGGAGCACAGCAGGTCGCGCATGCCGGAACGATTGCCGCTGATCCAGCGACGCACGACCGTGCGGGCGGCGGTCTCAGCCACCGCCACGAAGTCTCCGGCCGCCGACAGCGCGACCCCGTTGGCGAAGGCGAGCCCGTCGAGCACCACGTCGACGCTGCCGTCGGGGTTGAGCCTGAGCAGCCGGCCGGTGCGCGTGTTCCGGACGAAGTCGGCCTTCCACGCGTCGATGCCGAACTTGCTCGAAGAGTCGGAGAACCAGACCGTGCCGTCGTCGGCGATCGCTGCGTTGTTGCAGAACTTCATCGGTGTACCGGCCACCGAGTCGGTGACGGCCTCGATCGCACCGCTGACGGTGTCGATTCGCAGCAGCCCCTTGTGGGCGTCGCAGACGAGCAACCGACCGTCGAGGTCGATCTCGATACCAAGGGGACGCCCCTGGGTCTGCGCGATCCGGTCGACCTTGCCGCCGTCGTGGCTGATCCGAAAGATCGAACCGTCTCCGGTGCCGGTGAAGATCGCACCCTCGTCGGCGCCGGACAAGCCGACGACGACGTCCTCGGCCCCGGGGCCGGGTACGGGGATGACGGAGAACGCCTGGGTGCGGTTCAACGCGAGACCAGCTTTCGGTAGATGGCGGATTCGAGCAGGCGGGGTAGCGCGTACTGGGCGGAGAGTGTGAGGGGCAGATCGGGCGCACGGCCTGGGTCGACGAAGATCATCTGTCGGCCTTCGTGGCACTCGACCTCGGTGAGATCGGTGCCGGCCACGTAGAGCTCACACGCGTCGTCGGTGCCACACACCGGGCTGAAGAAGGTGAAGGCCTCGAACAGCTCGAGTCCACCGTCGAGGGCCACGCCGGTCTCCTCCGCGAGCTCGCGGTAGGCGGCCTGTTCATAGGTCTCCCCCGGTTCGACGCTTCCACCCGGAAAGCCCCAGCACTCGGGGTCGATCACCGGGTGTTCGTCGCGCTCCTGCATCAGCATCCAGCCGCGGGAGTCGACGAGAGCGACAGAGGCGAACTGGTGCATCGGGCCAACCTAACGTCACAGCCTGGCGCGATACCGAGTGCCTCGGAGCGCGTCCTCGACCAGCCCGACCTCGCGGCGCACGGCACTGAGCCGCGCATCTTCGGTCAGCCAGGTCTCCACCGCTGCGTCGACCACGTCGGCGGGCGCCACGTCGCGCAGCTCAGCTCGGGCCTCGCTGAGCCCGCGCCGGCACGCGGCCTGGCTGGCTTCAACGTGCAACAACGCAAACCGAGCCAGCACCACGATGTGACGGCGCAGCGTTGTGTAGGAGCGGTACTCGGGCGGACAGATGTCGAGCAACCACGACTCGGCCGTGAGCTCCCACCGGGGCGCGTCGGGTGGACGGACGGCGCTGGGCCAGCCGGGCGGGGTGATCAGGAGCGACATGAGTGCGACCTAGGTGCGTCGGTGGGGCGTGGGCGGGGCAGGCGCGCTGGACTCGTAGCGGTGGCCGGTCGGCGTGCGGGTGCGGACCGTGTGTCGCTGGCCCGGCACGACGTGCTGGCGCCAACCAGGTGCCTCCTTGGCCAGGTTGCAGGCCAGGCAGTAGCCCTGACCGTTGGCGCCGCTGGTCTCGCCTCCGTCGGCCGCCGAGGTGACGTGGTCGCCGGTGACCGCTGGGGCGTCACACCAGGGAGTGCGGCAGGTTCCCTGGTCGCGGATCTGCAGGAACGCTGCCAGGGCACCTCGAAGAAACCGCTGGACCGACGTCATCGCGATCAAGCTGCCCTGAGGGTCTGCGTAGAACCGACGTAGGTAGTCGCCGTGCTCGGAGGCCCAGGCGCGCGCCGTGTGCGCGTCGACCGGTCCGTGCCCAGGAACGAACCCGGGGTCGCCCCCGCCGTTGAACAAGGTTTCGTCGGAGACGACGAGGCTGACCGTGACCGGGACGGCGTCAGCGGTGGCCTGACCGGTGACCCGTTCGACCAGGAGGTCGGCCATCGCGGCTGGGTCGTGCTGCGCATCGCGGTAGAGGCACGCGTAGGCCGCCACGGCCCGCTCGAGCGGGAGCAGCGCCGTCAGGTAGGACATGCCGGAGGGCGCGGGTCGCACCGAGACCCGACGCTCGCTCGTTGCGCGCTCCTTGGCGCGGGCGACCGCGGAGGGGTCGAGGGCATAGACCCGCTTGCGGGTCTCGGCGGCTAGCTGACGGGTGCCCCAGGTGAGGGTCTCGGCAAGCTGGTCGCCGCCGAACAGGTCGGTGTCGACGCGGCGTCGATCGTCGGAGTCGAGCACCCCGGTCTCGCGGTCGACCACCGTCGCGCGGAACTCCGAGACCCGACCGGAGCGCAGCGCGGCCGCGAGGTGGGGAAGGTCTGAATGCAGGTCGCGAGCCAGTCCGAGCAGGGTGTTCGCTCTATTCGGGGACTCTGACCGCGCCAAGCCGATCATCGCTGCCACGCCCCGGCCCCTCTGACCGCGCGGCAGGCCGGCCGCCTCGTGCTGGTCACGCACGGATCGGTCGAGATCGACTGCTAGCGCTGCCTGCGCAGCCGCCGCGGTGTTCTTCAGCTGTTCCAGCACCGTGAGCAGGTCGACTCGCTCGCTGTCAGAAGACGGATCAGCTCCCTGCGGCAACCCGCGACCGATCACGGCGTCGGCGATCATCTGCCGCATGACCGAGACCACCTCGGCGGACAAGCCGTCCGGCGAGGTGACCACTGGGAGTTCGATGGTGCCCGAGACCATGCTTGACTCTATCGAACACTTGTTCGAACGTCAAGGGCCCTCAGATTCTTGCTTAGGAACGCGGCCAGCCCTTCAGTCGTTGACCTGCTGAATTGCGCCGGTCGACCAAAGGAACCGAATGCAGAACTCCGCACAGGCAGAACGACTCATCGATCTCGGTGTCGCCGAACTCGCCAGCATCTCCGCCGACACGCTCCGCGCCCACGCACAGGCGCTACCCCAGGAACCAGGCGCGATCCTCGCCGTGCACCCCGCGTTGGTGCCGCCGAGCCAGCTTGCTGCGTTGGTGGTCCATCGCGACAAGCCAGGCTTCGTCGTCACCGACATGACCGACCTCGACCAGTTCCAGCCCATCGCGGGTGTTGAGGTCCCCGATGCCCCCCTGTACCTCCTTCACGAGGTGCAGCGCGGCGACGAGATGCGCAACTGGAGCCCCGACGAGGCGCTGCCCGCCATCACGGCAGCTGGCCGCAGTCCACTCACCATCAGCGAGGGCATCAGTTGGCTGCTGCAGGAACCCGCCGCACTGGAACGAAACCACTGCTTCATGACGATCGCCTCACGCCTGCCCCGGGGCCCAGGCTTGGACGCGCGCACCCCCGCGATCTGGATCAGCAACGGCGGTGGACGTGACGGCAAGACAAACACCGACGCTCCTAAGGTCGGCTGGTGCTGGGCTGGCAATCGCCACGCCTGGCTCGGCTTCGCCTCA
>JBAUWM010000471.1:0-11031 GCA_049583775.1 Nocardioides sp. | reverse complement strand
GGACTCTCCGACACCGTCGCCGGGGTGGTGCTCGTGCAGCTGATGCCCACCGTGCCCTACGCCGCGATCCTGCTCACTGCCGCGTTCGCCACGCTCGATCCCGACCTCGAGCGCCAGGCCCGAGCGTTGGGCGCCGGTCCGGTGCGGACGCTGACCGCGGTGTCGTTGCCGCTGCTGAGGCCAGCCATCGTGACCACCTTCCTGCTGACCTTCCTGATCTCCTGGAGCGAGTACGTGCTCACCCTGCTCGTCGGTGGCGGCCGGGTGGCCACCCTGCCGCTGTTGCTGTTCGCCGCCATCGGCTCCTCCGACCGCACCGCAGCGGCAGCACTCGGCCTGCTCGTCGTGCTCCCACCCGTGCTGCTCGTGGTGGCCGTGACCCGTTGGGCCGGCAGCCGGGACGCCGCGACGCTGGGGTTGGCCCGTGCCTGACGACCGCGGCGGCGCGCGCGTCGAGATCACCGACCTCTCGGTGCGCTACGGCTCCACCGAGGCAGTGGCCGGCCTCGACCTGAGCCTGGCTCCCGACACGTTCACCGTGCTGCTCGGCCCGTCGGGCTGCGGCAAGAGCACCACGCTGGCCGTGCTCGCCGGGCTGCAACGGCCCACCTCGGGCGACGTCCGCTTCGACGACACCTCCGTGCTCGACGTGGCGCCGGAACGCCGTCCGGTCTCGATGGTGCTCCAGAAGCCGCTGCTGTTCCCGCACCTGAGCGTGGCTCAGAACGTCGGCTTCGGGCTGCGAATGGCCCGGCTGCCGCGCCGCGAGATCGCGGCTCGGACCGAGGAGATGTTGGCCCGGGTGCGCCTCGAGGGCTACGGCGATCGACGCCCCGACCAGCTCTCGGGAGGGCAGGAGCAGCGCGTGGCCCTGGCGCGAGCACTGGTGCGTCGTCCGCGGGTGCTGTTGCTCGACGAGCCGTTCTCGCAGCTCGACGCCGACCTGCGCAGCCAGATGCGTTCGCTGGTGCGCACGCTGCACGACGAGCTCGACGTCACCTCGTTGTTGGTGACCCACGACCGCGAGGAGGCCGTCGAGCTCGGTGACCGCATCGTGCTGATGCTCGAGGGTCGCGCCGTGGGCGCCGGTACCCCCGAGGCGATCTACACGCGTCCGCCCACCCTGGCGGTGGCGGATTTCTTCGGCTTCACCGGCCGAGTGCCCGGCACCGTCACGGCCGGGCGGTTCCGCGCGCGCGACGGCACCGTGCGCCTCGACGGCGTCGCTGGCCAGTCGAGCGGTGAGGGGGTGCTGGTGCTGCGGCCAGAGTCGGTGCTGGTGGGCACGGGTGAGCTGGAGGCCCTCGTCGACGGCGTCCGCTTCGCCGGAACGCACGTGGTTGTCAGCCTCAAGGTGCCCGGCGTGCCCGAGCTCTGCGCGCACGTGCCCGTGGCGGCGGCGCCGCGCGTCGGCGACCACGTGCGGGTCACGCTGCCGGTGCAGGCGTGCACGGTCGTTTCTCCGGCGGCGACGCCATGAGCCGAGGCACGGTAGTTCGGCTCGGTGTGCTCGCGGCCCTGGTCGTCGGCGCGATCGTGCTGCAGCTAGTGGTGGGCCTGCCGAGCCAGGACGACCTGCGCTCCGCGCTCGACGACCTCGGAGGCTGGGCCATCCCGGTGTTCGTGCTCGTCTACGTCGGGGTCTGCCTGCTGCCGGCGGGGCCGACCGCGCTCGTGACCATCGTCGGCGGCGCGCTGCTCGGTTTCGCAACCGGCCTGGCCGCGGTGCTGGTCGGCGCCAACCTGGGAGCCCTCGCCGCGTTCACCGTGAGCCGCTACCTGGGACGGGACGCGGTGGTGAAGATCAGCAACGACCGGGTGCGCTCGCTGGACGAGCAAGTGCGCCAGCACGGGTTCTCGACCGTGCTGGTGGCCCGACTGGTTCCGCTGGTGCCGTTCAGCACCGCCAACTACGTGTTCGGGCTCACCTCGGTGAAGCTGCGCGACTTCGTGGTGGCCACCGTGTTCGGCATCGTGCCCGGCACCGCGGTCTACGTGGCTGTGGGAGCCTTCGGCACCGAGCCCGGCTCGCTGCCCTTCCTGCTGGCGATCGGAGGGTTGGTGCTGCTCAGCCTCATCGGTCTGGCCCGCAAGCGTTTCAGCCGCGACCGGTCCGGCGGACCCACCCGCGACGAACCCGCGCCAGAGTCCGCGTCAGGCGGCTGACGACCGGCCCGTCAAGGTCGGTGCGGGCCTGAGCCAGCGCCGCCTTCCACACCCCGTCGCTCCAGGCCGGGTAGGCGTGCATCGCCCCGGCAATCGTTCGGGCCCGCTCGCCGCCCTGCCCGGCCAGCATCGCCTCGGCCAGCATCTCCCCGGCGCGCGGGCCGACGATGCTCGCTCCCACGACTCGTCCCTTCCCGTCGAACACCAGGCTCGAGTGCCCGTCGGTGCTGGCTTCGGCCACGGCTCGGTCGACCTCGGTGTGCTCGATCGTGCGCACGAGGTGATCGTCAGGGGCGTCGTCAGGCGAGAGTCCGAACGCCGCGACCTCGGGCTGGGTGTAGGTCACCCGCGGCACCAGGTCGGGCGCTACCGCGCGCCGCAAGCCCAGCACCGCGTTGCTTGCCGCCAGGCTTCCGTGCACGCCAGCCACGTGGGTGAAGGGTGGGTGTCCCGTGAGGTCGCCGGCGGCCCACACCCGTGGGTTGCTGGTGCGCAGCCGGGCATCGACGGTGACGAAGCCCCGGTCGTCGAGGTCGACCCCGAGCAGTTCGAGTCCGAGGTCAGCGGTGCGAGGACGGCGTCCGACAGCCACGAGCACGCGGTCGGCCTCGACGTGATCGCCGTTGTCGAGATGGGCGATCAGGCCGCCCGAGTAGGGCTCAGCGCGTTCGAGAGACACTCCAACCCGCACGTCGACGCCGTCGTGCTCGAGTGACCGAAGCACCGCTGCCGAAGCGGCAGCGGTCTCGCGGCTGAGCAACCGGTCGCCCGCCTCGACCACCGTCACCCGTGACCCGAGCCGCGCCAGTGCCTGACCCAGCTCGCAGCCGATCGGCCCGCCACCCAGCACGAGCAGGCGCGAGGGCAGCTCGCTCAGATCCCAGACGGTGTCGGAGGTCAGCGGGTCGCAGTCACGCAGCCCCGGTAGGTCGGGAACGACCGGCGCCGAGCCGGTGGCCAGCAGCGCCTGGTCGAAGCGCACCTCGGTGCCGTCGACGTCGGCCCGGCCTCGCCCGGTGAAGCGCACCGTGGCTTGGGCGACCGACACTCCGGCCTCGCGCAGGTGCTCGGGGGAGTCGATCGGTGCGATGGTGGCGATCGCGTCGTGCACGTGCGCCATCACGGCGTCGAAGTCGACCGACACCGACCCGACACTGACGCCGAGCCGCTCGCCGTTGCGTGCCTCGGCGGCCACGTGAGCCGCGGCCAGCAGCGACTTGCTGGGCACGCAGCCGGTCCACAAGCAGTCGCCCCCGGTGCGCTCGCGCTCCACCAGCAGCACCCGCGCGCCGAACCCGGCAGCGGTCTGCGCAGCCACCAGCCCCGCGGTGCCACCGCCGACGATGAGCAGGTCCCACGGCCGACCGTCGTTCCTGGCCAGGGGGTCGGAGGCCCACGTCGGCCCAGTTGTCGGCCCAGTCATCGGGCCAGTCATCGGGCCAGCCGTCGGCCCGGTCATCGGCGGGTTCCGACCGCGGTCACCACGTGGCCGGCGCGGTGCGTCGAGGTGCTGACGTCGTCGAGCTCCTCGACGGCGTGCCACGGTTCCCGGTGCGGGTCAGCGCCGCCGGTCCAGCACGCCAACCGCGCCAGCGGCCAGCCGATCAGCCCTGACCCGGCCGGCAGCGACAGGTCAACGATGGCTGCCCGGCCGCCGGGGCGCAGCAGCCCGACCGCGTCGTCCCAGACGGGGCGCCAGTCGGGGACGATCGACATCACGTAGGTGGAGATCACCGCATCGAACGGGCCACTCACGAGCTCGGTGAGGTGGACGGCGTCGCCGTGCACCAGCTCGACGTTGGCCCAGCCCGCCTCGGCCACCTTGGCCTCGGCGACGGCCAGCATGGCGACGCTCGCGTCAAGGCCCAGCACGGCGCCTGCCTCGCCCACGGCAGCGCGCAGCAACGGCAGGTTCAGACCCGTGCCGCAACCGACGTCGAGCACCCGGTCGCCAGGGCGCAACGCCAATCGCTCGATCGCAGCCACACGTCCGGCCCGGTAGACCGGCCGTTCGCCAGAGAAGACGTCGTAGGCGCGCGCGCCCAGGGTGTATCGGCCGGTTCGAGGGAGTCTCACGTCCCCAGCATGCCGCCCCGTCCCCTAGAGGCGACGGGTCAGCGTCAGGATCGGGCTTCGCCGCCCCAGTTCGAGAGCTTGGTGGCCACGGTGTGGAGGTCGGCGCGCCAGATGCCCTCAGGACCGGCGGGAATGATGTCGTCCCACTCCATGGCGGGCGAGCCAAGCACGTTCGTGAGCCGAGCCGTGCGTGCGTAGAACGACTGGTGGAAGTGTGATCCGCCGTCGCCCCACCGGTTCACGTGCACCCGCCCGATGTTCGGCAGGTTCTCGATGATTCGCACCAAGCGGTTGGTGATGCGGCCGAGCTGGGAGGCGAGGTCGTCGTCGAGGTTGCCCATGTCGAGGTGCTCGCGGGTGTGCAGCGCCAGCACCAACGGCAGCCCCGAGGGTGCGCCACCGTGGGTGAGCACCCACACGTCGTCCTCCCACACGATGGTGTCGGCATCGAAACCTGCGCACGAACGGCAGCTGCTCTGGTCGGGCTCGCCACCGCGGGCGGGCTCGTCGGCCGGTGCTGGCAGGGTGCGCGGCGCGAGGGTGCCGTCGACGACGGTCCACGGGAAGATCTCCCACTCCGCGGTGGCCGGCATCGGCAGGTGGCCGTCGGCGCCCTGGGCAGCGAGCACCCGGGCATAGACCTCTTCGGCAGACTCAGGCATGTCGGAAACTGTGCCAGCCGTCCTTCGGCTGGGTGGCAGGGGGGCGGGCGCGGTGAGGGCCTCGCACTCGAGGGCCGTGCCGGGACCGTAGGCTGCAGTCGTGCTCAACATCCCGGCGGCGCCACAGATCGCGGGTGCTCGGCACCTCCACTCCGGCAAGGTGCGTGACCTCTACGAGCTCGACGGGGGCCCGCACGCCGGGCACCTCCTCATGGTCGCCAGCGACCGGATCTCGATCTTCGACTTCGTGCTCGACAGCACCATTCCCGACAAGGGCGAGATCCTGACCCGGATGTCGCTGTGGTGGTTCGAGCAGTTGCGCGACTTGGTGCCCGGGCACGTGGTCTCCACCGACGTCCCGGCCGAGGTGGCGGGCCGCGCGGTGATCTGCGAGAAGCTCGACATGTTTCCCGTCGAGTGTGTCGCTCGGGGCTACCTCACCGGTTCAGGCTTGCTCGACTACACCGACACTGGCGAGGTGTGTGGCATCGCGTTGCCCGCCGGACTGGTCGACGGCAACGCTCTCCCGACGCCGATCTTCACCCCGGCCACCAAGGCCGACCTGGGCGATCACGACGAGAACGTGTCGTACGCCGCTGTCGAGGCGACGGTCGGTGTCGAGGCCGCTGCCACGCTGCGCGACCTCACTCTCGCCGTCTACGGCAGGGCCGAGTCGATGGCCCGCGAGCGCGGCATCATCCTGGCCGACACCAAGCTGGAGTTCGGCGCTCGCCCCGACGGCTCGGTCGTGCTGGGCGATGAGGTGTTGACTCCCGACTCGTCGCGGTTCTGGCCTGCCGACCAGTGGACCCCGGGAGCTCCGCAGCCGTCGTACGACAAGCAGATCGTTCGCAACTGGGCGCTGTCGCCGGAGTCGGGCTGGGACCGCGCGTCCGGGGATGCGCCGCCGCCGCTGCCCGACGAGGTCATCGACCGCACCCGGGCTCGCTACCTCGAGGCCTACGAACTGCTCACCGGCGAGCGTTGGTAGCCGATGACCCGCGTGGTGCGGTTCGAGGTCACCTGCGAGGAGGCCTACGACTATCTGATCGACCCGGCCAACCGTGCAGCCTGGCAGTCGAGCCTGCGCCGCGTCGACGACGTCCGCGGACCCAACAACGTGGTCGGGCAGACCTGGACCGACGTCACCAGCGCCGGCGTCCGACCGTTGATGGAACTGACCGACGCCGATCGGCCTCACCGATGGTCGGAGCGCGGCACCTGGCGGGCCTTCCGCGCCACCTTGACCCTCACGTTCGAACCCGCAGGCGCTGCCTGTGACGTGACGTCGACGCTCGAGCTCGAGGCGTCTGGCATCGCTCGCCCGCTCGGCGTCGTCCTGCGCAAGCTGGCTCCCGCTGCGGTGCGTTCGGACCTACGCCGAGCCGCCGCCATCCTGGCTGCTCGCTGAACCAGGGTCGTCAGCCGCGGCGCCGCGTGGCGCCCCAGATGCCCACGCCGATGCCCACCACGGCGCCACCGACGCCGATGAGCTTCTGCGGCGTCGTCATCCGGTCGTGCACCGACCAGCCGCCCAGCAAGTCAGCTGCGTCGGCCCCACCGGAGGCCAAGAACCAGCCGCGGGTGTCTCGTCCGCGGAGTGCCGCGCTGACGAGGAGGCCGCCGATCAGGGCATCGCGGTAGCCCATCGATCGGAGCAGGGTCAGATGTCCCGTGGCGGTGGGTTCCTCTTCCTCACCCCACAGCCGGTTCGCCTTCAGCGGCGAGACCAAGAACATGACGCCGGAAGTGAAGCGGATCGAGCCCGCTACCAGAGCGGCTCCGTCGATGGCGGGCATGCGGTGACCCAACCACTCGCGGTGCACGCCCACAAGGCGCCGCGCAGGCTTTGTTCGCAGGTACGTGGCGTGCGTCACCTACGCGTGAGTAGGTTGATCGCGTGACGACCTACAACCTCGCCAGCCTCCTCGAGGACACCACCGCCACCTACCCCGACCGCGATGCCATCGTCTTCGGCGACACGCGGCTGAGCTACGCGCAGGTCAACGGCGCGGCCAACCAGGTAGCCAACCTGCTGGTCTCGCGCGGGATCAAGCCGGGCGACAAGGTGGCGTTGAGCTGCCCGAACCTCCCTTACTTCTCCCTTGTCTACTGGGGAATCCTCAAGGCTGGTGGCACCGTGGTGCCGCTCAACGTCCTGCTGAAGGGTCGCGAGGTGGCCTACCACCTCGCAGACTCCGACGCGAAGGCCTACTTCTGCTTCCAGGGCACCCCCGAGCTGGCCATCGGCCAGGAGGGCTACGCCGGGTTCAATGAAACCGAGGCGTGCGAGCACTTCTTCATGATCACTGCCGACCCCGCGGCCGAGTCGCCTATCGAGGGCACCGACACGATGGGTCGCTCGATGGCCTCGCAGCCGCCCACGTTCGACGCCGTGGCCACCGACGAGGACGACACCGCCGTCATCCTCTACACCTCGGGCACGACGGGTCAGCCCAAGGGCGCCGAGCTGCGGCACCGCAACATGCGCGACAACGCGTTGTCGGGCAAGGACCTCTTCGGTGCCGACATCGAGAACCCCGACACCTACCTGTGCGTGCTGCCGTTGTTCCACTCCTTCGGCCAGACCGTCATCCAGAACGGTGGCGCCGCTTTCGGTGGCACCGTGGTGATGCTGCCGCGGTTCGAGGCCGGTCCGGCCCTGGCGCTGATGGAGAAGGAGGAAGTCACCTTCTTCGCCGGCGTGCCCACCATGTACTGGGGTCTGCTCGGCGCGCTGGAGGAATCTGGCGTCGACGTGAAGAAGCTGGCAGGCAACCTGCGGGTCGCCGCGGCGGGTGGCTCGGCTCTCCCCGTCGAGGTGCACAAGGACTTCGAGAAGCGTTTCGGCGTGACCATCCTCGAGGGCTACGGCCTCTCGGAGACCTCCCCGGTCGCGAGCTTCTCCAAGTACGGCGAACCGGTGCGGGTCGGCTCGATCGGCGTGCCGATCCCCGGGGTCGAGATGAAGCTGCTGCAGGCCGACTCGTGGGACGAGATCGAGTCCTACGACGACGAGGCCGTGGGCGAGATCGCCATCAAGGGCCACAACATCATGAAGGGCTACTACGGACGCCCCGACGCCACCGACGAGTCGATGCAGGACGGCTGGTTCCGCTCGGGCGACCTCGGACGACGTGACGCCGACGGCTGGTACTACATCGTCGACCGGTCAAAGGACATGATCATCCGCGGCGGCTTCAACGTGTACCCGCGCGAGATCGAGGAAGTGCTGCTCACCCACCCCGACGTCTCGCTGGCCGCCGTGATCGGTGTGCCCCACGAGAGCCACGGCGAGGAGATCAAGGCCGTGGTGATCCTGGAGAAGGGCGCCAGCGTCACCGAGGACGAGCTCGTGGCCTGGGGCAAGGAGCAGATGGCGTCCTACAAGTACCCGCGCATCGTCGAGTTCGTGCCCGAGCTGCCGATGACGGCCACCGGAAAGATCCTCAAGCGCGAGCTCTCGTGAGCGGCCTGGGTTCATGAGGTTCGGGACCACGATCGGGCTCACCCTCGCCGCCCTGCTGATCCTGGTCGGCGGGGTGTGGACCTTCCAAGGGCTGGGCTACATCGAGGGCAGCTTCATGACCGACAGCGACACGTGGGCGATCATCGGTCCGATCGTGGCTGGCTTGGGCCTCTCGCTGGCCATCGTGATCGTGCAGCACCGCAACCCCGACTGAAGAAGGGTCAGCTGAAGGGATTGGGCAGGGCGCCGGGAAGCTTGGCGAGGAGTTCGCGCGCCTGTGCTGCCACCTTGTGCTCGACCAGTACCTCATAGCGCGTGGCGACCACCTGAGTCACGGACTGGAAGTCACGCTGGCCCCGGGTCATGGCGTAGCCGAGCAGCGCCCAGATGACACCGAAGAGCATGCCGAACAGCACGGTCGAGACGATGGTGGTGACCGCGCTCTCCTCGGTGAAGAGCGCGAAGATCAGCCCGACGAACAACCCGAGCCAGGCGCCGGAGGCCACGCCGCCGAGGGCGACCCGACTCGTGGTGAGGCGCCCGGTGATCCTCTCGATCCGCTTGAGGTCGGTGCCCACGATCATGCAGTTCTCCACCGGGAACGCCTCGTCGGCGAGGAAGTCGACGGTCTTCTGCGCCGCCTCGTAGTCGTCGTAGATCGCCAGCGACTGAGGGAACTCCAGCCGCATCGGCGAGCGAGGGGTGGGGGGACGACCAGCGGCCGAAGACATGCTCATGGTGCCAGTGTGCCAGCGGAACCGGCCGGGCCAACGTGACCTGAGTCGCTCCACTAGGATCGGGTTGTGTTCAAGGTCGTCGTTGACGTGATGCCCAAGCCCGAGATTCTCGACCCGCAGGGCAAGGCCGTGCTCGGCGCGCTGCCCCGGCTGGGGTTCGGCGGCATCACGTCGGTACGACAAGGCAAGCGGTTCGAGCTCGAAGTTGATGGCGAGGTGACCGACGAGCTGCTCGCCGACATCGACAAGATGGCCGAGACGCTGCTGAGCAACCCCGTGATCGAGTCGTACTCGGTGCGGATCGAAGGCCGCGTCGATGGCCGGGTCGATGGCCAGGTCGAAGGCCTCGGCCAGGATCGCGGAGCCACCGCATGAAGGTGGGCGTCGTCACCTTCCCGGGTTCGCTCGACGATGCCGACGCCCAACGCGCGGTGCGGATCGGTGGCAACGAGGCAGTGCCGCTGTGGCACGGCGACCACGACCTCAAGGGCGTGGACGCCGTCGTCCTGCCGGGCGGCTTCTCCTACGGCGACTACCTGCGCTGTGGTGCCATCTCGCGTTTCTCGCCGGTGATGGCTGAGGTGATCGAGGCAGCCGGTCGCGGCATGCCCGTGCTCGGCATCTGCAACGGCTTCCAGATCCTGTGCGAGTCGCACCTGCTGCCCGGGGCACTGATCCGCAACGACCACCAGAAGTTCGTGTGTCGCGACCAACTGCTGCGCATCGAGAACGCCAGCACTCCCTGGACCTCCGCCTACAGCGCCGGCCAGGAGATCACCATCGTGCTGAAGAACGGTGAGGGTGGGTTCGTCGCTGACGCCGAGACCCTCAACCGGATCGAGGGGGAGGGGCAGGTCGTGGCCCGCTACGTCGGCACCAACCCGAACGGGTCGCTGCGCGACATCGCTGGCATCACCAACGAGCGCGGCAACGTCGTGGGCCTGATGCCGCACCCCGAGCACGCGGTCGAAGAACTCACCGGTGCTGGCACCGACGGTCTCGGTTTCTTCACCTCGCTCGCCGCCGCCGTCCTGTCGTGAGCCCCCAGGCACTCTTCCGCCGGGTCGCCATCGCCGAGGCGGTCACCTGGGCGCTGCTGCTGGTCGGCATGTTCCTCAAGTACGTCACCGATACGACCGAGCTCGGTGTCCGGATCTTCGGCATGGTGCACGGCGTCGTCTTCATCGCCTACTGCCTTGCCGTGGTCGTGGTCTCGATCGACCAGCGCTGGTCAATCACCCGGAGTGTGCTCGGTTTGGCTGCCGCGTTGCCGCCCTTCGCCACCATCCTGTTCGACCTCGTGATGGAGCGGCGCGCCGCCTTTGCCGACTGGCGACTGACCGCCAGTGGTCCCGAGCGAACGATTGATCGTCCGGTGGCCTGGCTGCTCCGCAACCCGGCTCGAGGCGCCGTCGCTGCAGGAGCAGCGGTGGTGGTGCTGACCGGCGTTGCTCTGCTCGTCGGTCCGCCCACCAGTTAGCCCGACTCGGCTTTAACTTGCGCCGACTCGGCCGTCGGGTCAGCGGATGACGGCGAAGGCGCAGGTTCCGGCGAGGACGAGTCCGGGCAGCAGGGCCACTGTGCGGACCAAGTGTGCGGGTCGGTCGAGGGCGGTCAGCAGCACCGCGACGCCCAGGCCGCTGGTGAGCACGAACGTGGGGAAGCCGCCGAGTCCAGGGGACCAACTCAGGTGCGCCAGCGCCTCGGCGAAGAAGACCGCCGACGCGGCGCCGAGACCAGCCGCCGCCTGCCACGGCCGAGCATCTGAAGCCCACGTGCCAGCGACCCCGAACACGGCGCCGGCCAGGATGCCGAACGCCATCCAGGTGAGGGCGCCGGGCGCCACGAGGGTCGCCGCGCCGGCTCGATCGAGCGCGATCGCGGCCACGTAGTAGGCGAGCACCGCGACCACCAGCTGCAC
>JBAUWM010000470.1:0-3505 GCA_049583775.1 Nocardioides sp. | reverse complement strand
CTCGATGTCGCGCTGGGCGATGATGTTGCCCATCGTCGCGCGGCGGTCGCCGGCCATCACAACGCCGCCGGGGAACGTGGCGGCGACGATGGTGGTGGCGTGGGGCGCGAGGTCGCCCGCATTGCCTTGCGGCATGGCCCGGCGTCCGGGCAGCAGGTCAGGAGCCTGCGCGGCGAGGAAGTCGGCGAATGACGATGAGCCCGGCTGCAGGTATGGCGCCGGAAGACGCGGGTCGGTCACGCCGTTCACTCGCCGCCCTTCTGGATGAACGACTTCACGAAGTCTTCGGCGTTGGACTCCAACACCTCGTCGATCTCGTCGAGAATGTCGTCGACGTCGCTGTCGATCGCTTCCTTGCGCTCCGCGAGGTCGGTCTCGGGGGCCACCTCGGTGGTCTCCTCGGCGTCTTGGGACTTGCGCGGCTGCTTCTGCTCCTGGGCCATGCTCCGACCTTAGTCAGTGCCACCCACGGTTTCGATGGAGATCCCCATCTGTCCCACGGTGATCTCCGTGGGCGAACACGCGTGTCAGCGCCGGGTCAGACCACTGAAGAGCTGCTCGGCTGTGTCGGAGGCCTCGAGCAGGTCGCCTACGTGGGCCTTGGTGCCGCGCAGCGGGTCGATCGTGGGCACCCTCTGCAGCGACTCGCGCCCGGGCAGGTCGAAGATCACCGAATCCCAGGACGCCGCAGCCACGTGCTCGGGGTACTTCTCCAGGCACCGCCCACGGAAGTAGGCGCGGGTGTCGGTCGGGGGCTCGTGCATCGCTGCGTCGACCTCGGCGTCGGTCAACAGTCGTTCGATCCGGCCACCGGCAACCAAGCGGTGGTACAGGCCCTTCTCAGGCCGGATGTCGGAGTACTGGTAGTCGATCAGCTGCAGCTTTGCGTCGTCCCACTCGAGGCCGTCACGCGAGCGGTACTGCTCGATCAGCTTCAGCTTGGCCACCCAGTCGAGCTCGGTGGCGCACAGCATCGGGTCGCGTTCGAGGCGGTCGAGCACCGATTCCCAGCGCGCTAGCACGTCGACGGTCTGCTCGTCGGCGTCCGACCCGAAGCGGTCCTCGACGAACTTCTTGGCCAGGTCGAGGTACTCCAGCTGCAGCTGGACGGCAGTCAGGCGGCGCCCGTCGCTGAGGGTGACGGTGTGCTTGAGCGTCGGGTCGTGCGACACCGCCCGCAGCGCCGCCACCGGACCGTCGACCGCGAGGTCGACGCCGATGAACTTGTCCTCGATCATCGCGAGCACGAGTGACGTCGTGCCCACCTTGAGGTAGGTCGAGATCTCCGAGAGGTTGGCATCGCCGATGATCACGTGCAGCCGGCGGTACTTCTCGGGGTCGGCGTGCGGCTCGTCGCGGGTGTTGATGATCGGACGCTTCAGCGTGGTCTCCAGGCCCACCTCGACCTCGAAGAAGTCGGCGCGTTGGCTCACCTGGTAGCCCGACTGCCTCCCGTCCTGGCCGATGCCGACCCGGCCGGCTCCACACACGACCTGGCGACTGACGAAGAACGGCGTGAGGTGGTGCACGATGTCGCCGAACGGGGTCGAGCGCCGCATCAGATAGTTCTCGTGGGCGCCGTAGGAGGCGCCCTTGTTGTCGGTGTTGTTCTTGTACAACACGATGTTCGGCGCGGCGGGCAGCTGGGTGGCTCGCTTGGTGGCGTCGAGCATGACCTGCTCACCCGCCTTGTCCCAGCGCACGATGTCGAGGGGGGTGGTGACCTCGGGCGTGGAGAACTCGGGGTGCGCGTGGTCGACGTACAGCCGGGCGCCGTTGGTGAGGATGACGTTGGCCAGCCCCATGTCTTCATCCGTCAGCTGCGAGGGGTCCGCCACGTGCCGCGTCATGTCGAAGCCGCGAGCGTCGCGGAGGGGTGACTCCTCCTCGAAGTCCCACCGAGCGCGGCGCGCGCGCAGGGTGGCCGAGGCATAGGCGTTCACCACCTGCGAGGACGCCACCATCGGGTTGGCCATGGGCTGGCCCACCACCGAGATGCCGTACTCGACCTCGGTGCCCATCACCCGGCGAACGCTCATGTCTCGAGCCTACGCGGGCGAGCAGCGTCTACATTGCCCGACATGGGCTGGTGGGAAGAACGCGTGGTGCCTCGCCTGGTCGACCGAGCACTGCGCGGACGCGAGATCGGAGAGCTGCGGGCCGAGGCTTGTGGCGGACTCGACGGTGTGGTGCTCGAGCTCGGCTTTGGTGGCGGCCTGAACCTGCGACATCTGCCCGCGGGAGTCTCACGCGTCGATGCGGTAGAGCCGTCTGACCGCGGGTGGGCGCTCTCGGAGCGGCGCCGCGACCGCGGCCCGCTCGAAGTGCGCCGCGTAGGCCTCGATGGTCAGCGGCTCGATGTCGCTGACCAGTCTTACGACCACGTGTTGTGCACCTTCACGTTGTGCACCATTCCGGACCCGGCTCAGGCGATGCGCGAGGTGCGTCGGGTGCTGCGTGCAGGCGGCACGTTCGCGTTTCTCGAGCACGGTCGCGCCCCGTCTGCCCGAATGGCGCGGTGGCAAGAGCGCCTGGACCCGCTCCAGCGGCGAGTGGCCGGGGGCTGTCACCTCAGCCGGGACGTGCCCGGTCTGGTGGGTGCGGCTGGCCTCGAGGTGCGCTCGATACGCGCGGAGTTCCTGCCAGGACCCCACACTCCCTGGACGTACGGCTACCTCGGCGTCGCGATCAGCCCTGCTGCTCCTCGCGCAGGCGAGGGATCGTCGTGAGCTCGGGGCGGATGCCGCTCTTGTCCGCGTAGAACGCCCGGATCCGGTCCATGTCGGCCACGACGTCGTCGGTGGGGCTGAACGTCGGCCCCCAGCCGACCGTGCGCGACGGGCGATCGAGGTAGGCCAAGGTGATGGGAATCCCTGTCTGCTGGGAGATCCGTCGAAAACCGGACTTCCAGTACTCCCCCTTGCTGCGGGTGCCCTCGGCGGCGATGCCCAGCAGAAAGGTCTCGTCGCTCTCGGCGTCGGCCAGCAGGGCCCGGACGGTGGCCCCCGGGTTGTCCCGATCGAGCGCCACGGCGCCGGTCGCCCGCATGAACGGGGCGAGCGGCCCTTTGAAGAAGGACTCCTTCACCAGCAGCCGCAGCTGGACGCTGCTGCGCCAGGCCAGCAGCATGGTCAGCACCCAGTCCCAGTTGGAGGTGTGCGGAGCACCCACGAGGATGCCCCGCTGGGGCACCTCCCCGGCCGTGCGCCACCGGGCCAGCCCCAAGAGCACGCGCGCGAGGCTCCGACGGACGAGGAAGTGGCGGTTCATGCAGCGGACGGTATCGGTGCGGCCCAGGCCGCGGTCGCAGGGACCGGACTACAAGTACTGGCCCGTGTTCGCGACCGTGTCGATGGAGCGTCCGGGCTCGGTGCCCTGCTTGCCGGTGATGAGGGTGCGGATGAACACGATCCGCTCGCCCTTCTTGCCGGAGATGCGCGCCCAGTCGTCGGGGTTGGTCGTGTTCGGGAGGTCCTCGTTCTCCTTGAACTCATCGACGCAGGCC
>JBAUWM010000469.1:0-5263 GCA_049583775.1 Nocardioides sp. | reverse complement strand
TCATCATCAACACCCTCGCAATCAATCAGGGTGTTGCACCAACGCTGCGGACCCGCCAGGCGAAACTCGCCTACCGGGCAGCGTGCTCGGCCAACCCGCGAACGGCATCGAGAGCGTCGTGGTTGCTGACCGGACGACACCCGAGCTCGACGGCGTGCGCGACAACGGCCCGCTGCTCGCGCATCAGCACCAGCCCCCGTCGCACCAGCACGGCCGGAGGCTTGCGGTGCTCGCGCAGGTCGCGGGTGAGGCGGCGCCAGAAGGTGACGATGGGGCGCTGGGTGACACAGAGCGCGTCGGCGAGGAGGCCGGCAGCCTGCAGTCGTGGCACGACGTCCTGAGCGAAGATGCCTTCGGCGACGAAGTAGGGCGACCCGGCGAGGTCGAGGCGGTGCCAGCCGGTCCGGCCGTTGGCGGCGAGCTCGTAGACCGGCACGTCGACGACGCCCTCGCGACACAGCGTCTCGATGGCGTCGCACGCCTCCTCGATGAGCCACGACTGTGGGTCGTCCCAGTCGACGAGTCCGGCGTTAGCGCCGTCGGTGATCCGAGGCAACGACGGGTCGGAGCCCGACTTGTAAAAGTCATCGAGGCGGAGCACCGGTAGACCAGAGCGCTCGGCCAGCCGAGACTTGCCCGACCCCGACGGACCAGCGATCACGACTACGCGCGCCGAAGCCGGCACCTCACACACCCATCGGGTGCCAGACCGTCTTGATCTCCAAGAAGTCGGTCATGCCGTCGAGCCCGGGGGCGAGGGTCCAGTCCGGCTCGGCGGCGGGAGCGCGACGCACCCGCTTCAGGTTGTCGGCTGCGGCTACCTCGAGCTCGGTCGCCAACGTTGTGTCACCAGCGATACCGACGAGGTCGAGGGCGTTGACGTCCATGTGCGAGGCCAGCCACGGGCCAACGGTGGCAGCCGAACCGGTGAGCAGGTTGATCACGCCGCCCGGAACGTCGGAGGTGGCCAGTACCTCGGCGAGCGTCACCGCGGGCAGCGGGCGGTCGTAGGAGGAGACCACCACCGCGGTGTTGCCGCTCACCACGACTGGCGCAATCACCGAGACGAGCCCGAGCAGCGACGATTCCTGGGGAGCCAGCACCGCCACGACTCCGGTGGGCTCGGGCGTAGAGAGGTTGAAGAACGGACCGGCCACCGGGTTGGCGTTGCCGACCACCTGGGTCAGCTTGTCGGCCCAGCCGGCGTACCAGACCAGTCGGTCGATCGCAGTGTCGACCACGGCGCCGGCCTTCGAGGCGCTCAGCCCCTCCGACTGCTGCACGGCGAGCACGAACTGGGGACGCCGGTCCTCCATCACCTCGGCCACGCGATACAAGATCTGGGCTCGGTTGTAGGCCGTGCGAGACGACCAGCCCCCGAACGCCTTGCGCGCGGCTACGACGGCGTCGCGGGCGTCCTTGCGTGAGGCGAGTGCCGCGTTGGCCACGAAGCGTCCCTTCGTGTCGTTCACGACGTAGGAGTAGCCCGACTCCGAGCGCGGGAACGCGCCGCCGATGAACAGCTTGTAGGTCTTGCGGACGTCGATGCGGCCTGTGGTGGGAGTAGCCACGTCACTCACCGCCCTTCAGGTAGGCGCCGAGTCCGTGCCGGCCGCCCTCACGTCCGTAGCCGGACTCCTTGTAGCCGCCGAAGGGGCTGGTCGGGTCGAACTGGTTGAACGTGTTGGCCCAGACGACGCCGGCCCGCAGCGCGCCGGCCATGTGCAGGATTCGGGAGCCCTTCTCGGTCCACACCCCGGCAGAGAGGCCGTAGGGAGTGTTGTTGGCTTTCTCGACGGCCTCCGACGGCGTGCGGAACGTCAGCACCGAGAGCACGGGTCCGAAGACTTCCTCGCGGGCGATGCGGTGGGCCTGGGTGACCCCGGTGAAGAGCGTGGGCGGGAACCAGAAACCTCGCGACGGCAGGTCGCACGGCGGCGACCAGCGGCCAGCGCCCTCCTGCTCGCCGATGTCGGAGAGCTCGCGGATGCGGGCCAACTGCTCAGCGGAGTTGATCGCCCCGATGTCGGTGTTCTTGTCGAGCGGGTCACCGACGCGCAGCGTGCCCATCCGGCGCTTGAGCTTCTCGAGCAGCTCGTCGGCGATCGACTCCTGCACCAACAACCGCGAGCCCGCGCAGCACACGTGACCCTGGTTGAAGAAGATGCCGGTGACGATGCCCTCGACCGCCTGGTCGAGCGGGGCGTCGTCGAAGACGATGTTGGCGGCCTTGCCGCCCAGCTCGAGGGTCGCCTTCTTCGACGTGCCGGCGATCGCGCGGGCGATCGCCTTGCCTACGTCGGTCGAGCCGGTGAACGCCACCTTGTCGACGTCAGGGTGCGACACGAGCGCCTGCCCGGTGCCGCCGGCACCGGTCACGATGTTCACCACGCCCGGTGGCAGGTCGGCCTGCTGGCAGATCTCGGCAAAGAGCAGTGCCGTCAGGGGCGTGGTCTCCGCCGGCTTGAGCACCACGGTGTTGCCGCAGGCCAGCGCCGGTGCGATCTTCCACGCCAGCATGAGCAGCGGGAAGTTCCACGGGATGATCTGACCGGCAACGCCGAGAGCCTTCGGGTCGGTACGGCTCCCTGCATTCTGGGGCAGCGCGTACTCGAGCTTGTCGGCCCACCCGGCGTAGTAGAAGAAGTGGGCGGCGACGATGGGGATGTCGACGTCGCGCGACTCCTTGATCGGCTTGCCGTTGTCGAGCGACTCGAGCACCGCGAGCTCGCGGGCGCGCTCCTGGATGATCCGGGCGATCCGATAGAGGTACTTCGCCCGCTCGGCGCCCGACAGCTTCGACCAGACCTTGTCGTAGGCCCGTCGCGCTGCCTTCACTGCGGCGTCGACATCAGCGTCATTGGCCTCTGCGACCTCGGCGAGCACTTCCTCGGTGGCCGGGCTGATCGTCTTGAACGCCGAGCCATGGCCGTCGACGAACTCGCCGTTGATGAACAGGCCGTACGACGACTTGAGGTCGACGATGCTGCGTGACTCGGGGGCGGGGGCGTACTCGAAGCTCATGAAAGCCGGCCTTCAGTCGAGGGTGAAGTAGTCGGGGCCGGAGTAGCGACCGGTCGTCATCTTGGTGCGCTGCATCAGCAACTCGTTGAGCAGCGTCGAGGCGCCGAAACGGAACCAGTCGGGGTCCAGCCAGTCGGCCCCGGCCACCTCGTTGACCATCACGAGGTACTTGATGGCGTCCTTGCTGGTGCGGATGCCGCCCGCGGGCTTGACGCCCACCATCTGGCCCGTGGCCTCACGGAAGTCGCGGACCGCCTCGAGCATCACCAGCGTCACGGGCAGGGTGGCTGCAGGCTGCACCTTGCCGGTCGAGGTCTTGATGAAGTGGGCGCCGGCCATCATGGCCAGCCAGCTGACTCGGCGGACGTTGTCGTAGGTCTGCAGCTCGCCGGTCTCGAGGATCACCTTCAAGTGCGCATCGGTGCCATCGGCACGCCCGCACGCTTCGCGGACGGCGACGATCTCGTCGAACACCTGCAGGTAGTGACCTGAGAGGAACGCCCCGCGGTCGATCACCATGTCGATCTCGTCGGCGCCGGCTTCGACGGCGTCCCGGGTGTCGGCCAGCTTGATGTCGAGCGCGGCGCGGCCGCTCGGGAAGGCCGTTGCGACGGCTGCGACGTTGACGCCGCTCGCGCCGAGCACCTCCTTGGCGGTGGCAACCATGTCGGGGTAGACGCACACCGCAGCGGCCGCCGGACAGGTCGGGTCAGCCGGGTCGGGACGCATCGCCTTTGCGGCGAGAGCGCGCACCTTGCCTACCGTGTCCTGGCCCTCGAGGGTGGTCAGATCAACCATCCGAATCGCCAGGTCGAGGGCCTCGGCCTTGGCCGTGGTCTTGATCGAGCGGGTGCCGAGTGCCGCAGCGCGAGCCTCGGCACCGACCTGGTCGACTCCAGGCAGTCCGTGCAGGAATCGGCGCAACGTCGCGTCGGTCCTGGTCACGTCCGAGAAGTCCGTGGCGAGAGCGGGCATGCCTGCCAGCATAGGGTTGGACGGGTGCAGCCAGACAAGTCAGCGGAGGTCGAGCGGTTCAGCCCCACGCACGGGCGGGTGCTGGGCACCGTGATGCTGGTGCTGTGCCTGGTCGTGTCCCTGACGGCGGTGCTCGACCGCGACGGTGGCATCGACTCGGTGCCCTGGTGGCTAGTAGCTCTGATGGCGTTCATCGCAACGCTCGCGTGGGCCTCGATGCTGCGCCCCGGGCTCGCCATCGCGGGTGAGTCGCTGGTGATGCGCAACATGCTCGAGACCGTCACGATCCCGCTCGCCGGGATCGAAGAGATCGCCTCGCGACAGGTGCTGGCGGTGCGCGTGGGGGAGAAGAAGTTCCTGTGCTCGGCCATCAGCCGCAGTCGCCGGGAACTGAACCCCCGCACGCGTCCGACGCGCGACGTGTTCACCAATGTCGCGCTGCCCTCCGGCACTGCGGGAGGCATGGAGGCCTCCTACGCCGTGCTCGTCGAGAACCGCGTGCGCGCCGCTGCCAAGGAGGCCCGCGACCAGCGCGGCCTCGCGATCAGGTCGGACGCTCAGGCGGAGCTGTTGGCCGAGGTGGTCCGGAGGCCGGCTTGGGTCGAGATCGTTCTGCTCGTGGGGTCCTTCGTGGCGTTCGTGCTCGCCGCCTTCGTGTGACGCCGAGTCGGCTTTAGCTTGCGCCGACTCGGCGGATCAGAGGCCGGCGGCGGCGCGGATGTCGTGGCCCAGTGCATCGAGCCGGGTCGCGGCAGAGATACGCGCGGCCTCGACGCCGCCCTCGTCCTCGACCGGCACCACGACCTCGAGGTAGCACTTGATTTTCGGTTCAGTGCCACTGGGCCGCACGATCACGCGAGCGCCGTTGGCTAGCCGGTAGCGCAGCCCGTCGGTGGGTGGGAGGTCGGCGGAACCGAGGCTGAGGTCATCGACCGACTCGACCGCCAGACCGCCGAGCTCGGTGGGCGGGTGCTCGCGCAGGCGCGCCATCGCGTCGGTGATGACGGACAAGTCGTCGACTCGCACCGACACCTGGTCGGTGGCGTGCAAGCCGTACCGGCGTGCGAGGTCGTCAAGCAGGTCGAGCAGCGACCGACCCTCGGCCTTGAGCCCGGCGGCCAGCTCGCAGAGCAGCACCAGCGCCGAGACGCCGTCCTTGTCCTTCACGTGCTCCGGGTCTACGCAGTAGCCGAGCGCTTCCTCGTAGCCGAAGGCGAGCCCGGGCAGCCGCCCGATCCACTTGAACCCCGTGAGGGTCTCGACG
>JBAUWM010000468.1:0-5626 GCA_049583775.1 Nocardioides sp. | reverse complement strand
CGCGTTCGGCGTCCGGGTCGTACTCGCCAGGAGGCGAGACCAGATCGGTGGCGCCGCGGCTGAGCCGCTGCAGCGCCGTGCGGGCGAAGATCTGCTGCTCGGTGGCGGTGCGCTCCGACCGACCACGGCCGAGGAACGAGACCAGCCAGTGCAACACCGCGGTCACCCGGTTCTTGAACCCGGTGATGTAGACGAGGTGCACGGCCAGCCACATCAGCCAGGCGATGAAGCCGGTGACGCGCAGCTTGCCGACCATCGCGACGGCCTTGAACCGACTGATGGTGGCCATCGAGCCCTTGTCGAAGTAGTGGAACGGCTTCTGGCCCGGCTTGTTCTTGAGCCGGCCGTCGATCTCCTTTGCGGCGTACTTCGCACCCTGGATGGCGACCTGAGCCACCCCAGGCAGGTTGTCGAGGGCAATCATGTCGCCCACCACGAACACCTCGGGGTAGCCGGGCAGTGTGAGGTCGGGGTTGACGCCGATCCGGCCGGAGCGGTCGAGCGGTGCTCCGGTCTGCTCGGCCAGCGTGGCGGTCAACGGGCTGGCCTGCACGCCAGCGGCCCACACCTTGGTGACGGCCTCGATGCGCTCGACCCGGCCGTCCTTGAAGCGCACCTCGAGGCCGCGCTCATCGACGTCGGTGACCATCGCGCCAAGCAGCACCTCGACACCGAGCTTCTCCAGGCCGTTCTTGGTCCAGTGGCCGAGCTTGGCGCCGAACGGCGGCAGCACCTGGCCCGCGGCGTCGACCAGCACCACGCGAGCACTGCGGGTGTTGATGGCATCGAAGTCGCGCTTGAGCGTTCGGTGCGCGAGCTCGGCGATCTGGCCGGCCATCTCGACCCCGGTGGGCCCAGCTCCGACCACGACGAACGTGAGCAGGTGGTCGACGTTCTCGCCGCGGTTAGCGCCCAACTCGGCCAGCTCAAAGGCTCCGAAGATGCGACCGCGCAGCTCGAGGGCGTCGTCGATGCTCTTCATGCCGGGGGCGAACTCAGCGAAGGCGTCGTTGCCGAAGTACGACTGTCCGGCACCAGCAGCAACGATCAGCGAGTCGTAGTGGTTGACCGTCTCGCGGCCAAGCACGTGCGAGGTGATCGTGCGGGCTTCGAGGTCGACCGCGGTCACCTCGCCGAGCAGCACGCGAGCGTTCTTCTGGCTCGAGAGCACCTCGCGGGTGGGCGGAGCGATCTCGCCCTCGGACAGGATGCCGGTCGCCACCTGATAGAGCAGCGGCTGAAAAAGGTGATGGGTGGTCTTGGCGACCATCGTGACGTCGACGTCGGAACGACGCAGAGCCTTGGTCCCGAACAGGCCTCCGAAGCCTGACCCGATGACGACGACCTGGTGGCGTTCTTCTCGGCTAGCCATGGCTCTATTCTCCGCGGCTAGGGCCCGGAGTCCCAACCGGCGAGCGCGTCTGCTGCATCACAGCCGCCAGAGATGGAAGAATTTTCAAAGGTTCACGTTTTGCCCGACGCTCAGTCGGGTAAAGGCCACGAGATTGGCTCGTCACAAACGTCACTGAGTGCACACCCCCGTTCATCACATCTCGGTCAACAGCCCCGGAGTACCAACGTGCCGCTGAACAGGCCCGCCCTGTCACTGGGCGCTGGGCCGCGCAGCGTTCAGGACGCGCGACGCTGGGTCGTGGCCACATTCGCCGACATCGACCGGCACGACCTGCTCGAGTCCGCCGAGATCGGGGTCTCTGAGTTGGTCACCAACGCCCTGTTGCACGGCGAGGCTCCCATCCAGGTGCGGGTGCGGGGCACGGTGGAGCACCCCCGGGTAGAGGTTCGCGACGGATCATCCGAGCCCCCGGTGCTGCCGGGCGCAGATGACCATGGAGACGAGGAGGACGACGTCCTGCTCACGTTCGGACGAGGTCTGAGCATCGTGGCCCGCGCCTCTGACGCGTGGGGCGCCGAGATCGAGGACGACGGCAAGACGGTGTGGTTCGCCCCCAAGGCGGAGTTCGCCGAGGACGCCGGCCCGGTGGGAGTCATCACCGGGGTCGGTCGAAACCCAGCCGAGCAGACCGGCGAGCTGCCCGCCGACCTCATCGAGGTCGCCGTCGAGCGGATGCCCCTGAACGAGTACGTCGCATTCCAGCGGCACTTCCGCGAGCTGCGTCGTGAGGTCAGGCTGCTCGCTCTGGCCCACGAGTCTGACTACCCCCTGGCCAAAGACCTTTCCGACGTGTTCGACACCCTGGGGCGGCCGCTCACGTTGGGGGTCAGCAACGCCGAGGTCACCGAGGCACTCGAGGCCGGCCGCCCGGACGCCGACCTGCACGTCGCCATCAGCGAGACCGACGCCCGCGCCGTCGACAGGTTCATGCAGTTGCTCGACCTCACCGATGAATTCTGTCGCGAAGAGCGTCTCCTGTCGCTGGCGCGCACCCGAGGTCAGCGCGAGTTCCAGAACTGGTTCCTCGGTGAGTTCTTCCGGCAAGGCCACGGCGCCGACCCGAGCCCCTGGAACCAGCAGAGCAGCCCTGGCGCGTGGCGCAGCAGCGTGTCGTGAAGCCCACCGCGGGGCTCTGCCTCGCCGTGGCCGCCGGCGGCGCACTGGGCGCAGTCCTTCGTCACCTGCTCGGCCTTGCCGTTGACGATGGATCGGGATTCCCGATCACGACGTTCGCGATCAACGTGACTGGCTGCTTCGCGCTCGGGTTGCTGCCGCCACTGGCCGCCGCGCGCGGCAACCGCGCCTGGGCGGTTGCGATCGGCCCCGGGTTGCTGGGTGGCTTCACCACCATGTCGGCTTACGCCGAGCAAGCGCGAGCCTTGTTGGACGACGGACGCACGCTGCTCGCAAGCACCTACGTGGCAGGCACGCTGCTCGCGTGCCTCGCGGCCGTCGTAATCGCCGGCCTGTTGCGCCCGACGCGCCTCGAAGATCGCGAGACCCACACATGACGGTGCTGCTGGTGGCGCTGGGTGCGGCGATCGGCGCGCCCCTGCGATTCGCGACCGCTGCTTGGCTTGACGACGACGTTCCGTACGGCACGTTCGTGGTCAACGTGGTCGGATCGTTCCTGCTCGGACTTTTCGTGGCGTGGTCGGTTGACGAGCACGCCTACGCGCTGCTGGGCACCGGGTTCTGCGGCGGACTCACCACCTATTCGGCCTTTGCCGTGCAGTCGGTCCGTCTCGGTCTGCGGGGTATCGCCTACGCCGTGGTCACGGTGCTCGCGGCCGTCGGCGCAGCAGCCCTGGGCTTCACCGTCGGCGGCTGAGCCCGAACGCATCTCTCAGGCGTAGCCGAGCTCGTGCAGACGCTCGTCATCGATGCCGAAGTGGTGGGCTACCTCGTGCACCACGGTGATCCGGATCTCTCGCACCAGCTCAGCCTCGTCGCGACAGAAGTCCAGCAGCGGATTGCGGAAGATGAAGATTCGATCGGGCATGTGGCCGCCCCACATGTCGTTGCGTTCAGTCAACGCGATGCCGTCGTAGAGGCCGAGGGTGTCGCTCTCGATGTCATCGGGCGGCTCGTCCTCGACCAGCACGACGACGTTGCGCACCCGCTCGGCGATCTCGTCGGGAATCTCGTCGAGCGCCTGGTCGACGAGTGCCTCGAAGCGCTCGGCGTCCATCTCGATCGGCACGCCCCCAGTCTCCCAGTTGCACGAAACGCTCCGGATCAATGATCCGGAGCGTTTGAGCGACCCTGACGAGACTCGAACTCGCGACCTCCGCCGTGACAGGGCGGCGCGCTAACCAACTGCGCTACAGGGCCTCGCTGCTCCCTGGGGAGCGGATGGAACTCTAACCCACCGTTGGCACGCGTTCCCAATCGGGATCCCGTACTTCGGTCGGAGCACCCCCAACGGGATTCGAACCCGTGCTACCGCCGTGAAAGGGCGACGTCCTAGGCCGCTAGACGATGGGGGCCAGCAGCGTGTTGAGCGACAGCATCCTAGACGGGGTGACGTGTGGTCCCTACTTCGGCACCGTCGTCGTGCCCGAACAGGTGAACTCCTTCGTGCCTGCCGGGACCCAACGCGAACTACTCACCTTGATGAAGCGCCAGCATTCCGCGGTGCGCTTCGACCCGACGTTCTGCGGGCTGTGTGCTCCGTCAGCGGTCCAGTTGCGGACGCCGCGCAGATCCTCCAGCAAGGTGGTGCGGCTCAAGCGGCCACCCAGGGCGATGGCCCGCTCGACGAAGAGCTTCGCCGCCGACCAGGAGAACAACCCGTAGCTGGTGGGTGTGGCGCCGGGGCGCACCTGGTCGAGCCAGCTCATGTAGAGGCTGATCTCGGGGTTGTTGCTGGCCTCGAAGAACGGCGTGTGGGTGACGAACACGTGCGTGTCTTCGGAGGCCGGACCAGCTTGGGCGATGTAGGACTCCTCGTACATCGGCTGCGACATCATCAGGAGGTCGGGCCAGTAGTTGTTCTGGCGCATCGCCTGCACCATCCGGACCGCGTGCTGCACCGAGCCCAGGAACTGCACGTACTCGACGTCGGCGTCCTTGAGCGCCTGCACGTGCGGGGTGTAGTTGAACTCCGAGATGTCGATCGGACGCTCGACCACGAAGTTGACGCCGCGCTTCTCCATCGCCTCGACCTGATACTTCGCGTTAGCCGGCACGGCGCCGACGTTGATCCACACGTAGGCCGCGCGCTTGGCACCCTCGGGATAGTTCTTGCGCACGAAGTCGGGCACGGCGTTCTCGAACTCGTTGGCGAGCAACGAGAAGGCGCCGAAGCACGTGCTGCACTCACTGCGAGCGAGGGTCGCCGACGCGGCACGGAGGTCGGGCAGGCCGCACTGCTCGGCGGTCTTCGCACCACCCGAGTCGAAAGCAGACATCGAACCCACGGCCGCGAACGACTCCTCACAGGCGCGGGCGTAGGACTGCTGGTCGGCAGAAGCATCAGTGCGGCTGTCGAGGCCGAGCACCTCGAGCTTGCGGCCGCAGATGTCGGAGGTGGAGTTGAAGTAGGCCGCGTAGGCCCGAACGGCGTCCTGCGAGGGCTGCATCAGGCCCGGCACCGGCCCGGAGATGTCGGCGGAGTTGGAGATGGTGATGGTCGTGTCGGTGATGCCGAGCTGATTCTTGAACCCGTCGCAGGACGCTGCGGTGGCTGGCGAATCGGTCTCAGCTGAGGGGGCGGGGCCATCCCCGCTCGTTTCGGGCTCGGCCCCTTGCCCAGGCTCAACGGCTGTGTCCGGGGTCGCGACACCGGCGGCACCGTCGCTCACCGGCACAGGCGCCTGGGACGACGTCGAGCCGTCGAGCGGGTCGGTCACAACGCCGTCGGGTGTCGTGCTGGCGGCCACCTCGGTGCCCTCGGCCTGAGCGGCAGTCCCGTTCGCGGCCGTCCCGATCGACTCTGGATGGACCTGCGACCCGCAGGCAGCGAGGAGGATCGTCGCAAGCACGAGGCCGACGGTGGGCACGGAGGCGCGATGGCGCGGGAGCAGACGCACGCCCCTCCAACGACGCCGGAGCGCAGAAGTGACGCGGGTCACTCACGACATGCCGAATCGAGCCGGTACGAGGCGCCATGTATGCTTCCGAATCGCTTGGGCAGGTAGCTCAGTTGGTACGAGCGTCCGCCTGAAAAGTGGAAGGTCGGCGGTTCGACCCCGCCCCTGCCCACAAGCA
>JBAUWM010000467.1:0-2230 GCA_049583775.1 Nocardioides sp. | reverse complement strand
GCGCCGGCGCGTTCAGAGCCGAACGCCGCCGACTGCACCCTGCTGGCCGAGGTGGCGACTGACACGTCGTCAGCCATGCCTGCTGCCGGGCCGGCTGCCGGGCCTGCTGACCGGCCTGCTGCCGGGCCAGCCGTCGTCGATCCACCGACACCGCCTGCGGCGGACGCCATCCCGCAGGTGTCGCAGTAGCCGTCGGCGATCGCGCCGGAGCAGCCGGGCTGCTGGCACGAGGCACCGTCGGCCACGGGCACGCTGGCGGGCGATGCCGCTGCCGCCGAGACCCCAGGGGCCGCAGCCATGCCGCAGAGATCGCAGTATCCGTCGGTGATCGAGCCCGTGCAGCCGGGCTGGGTGCAGGTCATGAGGGGTCCTTCCCGGAGCGGGACTGCTGGGTCAGTTGAGCGAGCCACGCCTGGTAGGTCGACACGAGTTGGCGACAGACCGCCATCGGGGCCGGTCGTCGTGCCAACACCTCGCGGGCGCGGCGTTCACTGTCGGCCAGGTCGCCGGTGGCCAGACCCAACGCCCGGGCCTTGGCCGTGTAGCCATCGAGCAGGGCGATGAGTTCGGCGTGCTCGGAGAGTGCCTCAGCGTACCTGTCTTGCGCCAGGCTCATCGCCTGACCTACGCGATCGAGACGCTCGAGGTAGGGCCCGATCGCCTCGGGGGTGTTCGGCACCGGGCCGAGCAAGGTCACGTCAGGGATCGCCAGGCGTGGCGCCGGATCGACCGTGCTCACGCACTGCTCGGCGACGTGCACCAGGGCGGTGGCGCGCTGCTCCAGGTCGGCGCGCAACTCCCGCGCCGAAAGCACCTGATCGCGGGCGTCGCGGCGGCGCGCGTTACCGACGATGAGGTCGCGCTCGAAGACCGACGCCTCCTGCTCGAGCGGGGCGAGCATTCCGCCGACGTCGGCGCCGCGGGAGGCGCGCTCGGAGATGACTTGTAGCCGTGCCATCAGGCCGGCCAGTCGATCGACCACGGCGTCGCGACCGAGCGCCGGCTCGAGACCCACTTGGTCACGGATGCGTTCAAGCTGGGCGCGCAGGTCGTTGATGTGGGCTGCCGCTTCAGCCGCGCCCGGCGCCAAGGAGATCTTGGCCCGCAGCTGGCCGGCGAGGGCATCGGAGAGCCGGCACGCCTCGGGCAGCGAGACCGCCAGCCCGTTGGGCATCTCGCTGGCTCCGTCGAGCCGACCCCAGATGAGACTGGCGATCAGCTCACGTTCCGACTGCAGCACACGGCCGCCGTCCCAGGTGGCGAAGACCAGCGCGTAGCGGTCGCTCACCGCTTTCCAGACCGCCAGCGACAGGGCCATGTCAGAAGCGACCTCGACGCCGTGCCCCGAACCGAGCGCCGCCGTGTCGAGCTCGGCGAGCTCGTGCCGGCGTGCTCGCACCCATGCCTCGAGCTCGCCGAGGTAGCGCTGCAGCTCAGCGGGCTCCGGAGCAGCGCCCATCGTGCCGGGCGCGACCGGAGCAGTCGTGGTGTGGTCGGGCATCGTGGTCGCGGTCATCGCCCGTACAGCGGCTGGGGCTGGCGGCCGGGAACCTGCAACGACTCGCGCAGCCAGGTCTCGTAGGAACGCTGCCAGCGACCGTCGTCGCGCATGTCTTCCAGCGTGGCGTTGATCAGCTGCACCAGGTCGACGTCTTCAGCGTTGACGCCGATGCCGTACGGCTCCTCGGTGAGGAACTCGGTGTCGAGCACGATGGCGTAGGGGTCCTGGGCGGCCAGTCCGGCCAGCACGGTGTCGTCAGTGCTCACGCCATCGGCCTCACCGTTCTGGAACAGCACCATGCACTCGGAGTTGTCGCCAGCAGTGACCGGGATCGCCCTCGGGGCGATCACCTGGATGTTCTCGATACTGGTGGTGCCCGCGGGGGCACAGATGCGCTTGCCGTCGAGGTCCTTGACGGTCCTGATGCCGGCGTCCTTTCCGACCAGCACCTTCTGCCCGGCGTCGTAGTAGATCTGCGAGAACGCGATCTGCTGCCAGCGCGAGCAGTTGACGGTCATGTTGCGGGCGACGATGTCGATGTCGCCGCTCTGCAACTGCGGGATGCGCTCGGCCGCGGTGATCACCTTGAGCTCGACGCGGTTGGTGGCGGTGCCGAAGATCTTCGCCGCGATGGCGTCGACCATGTCGATGTCGAAGCCCTCGATCCGACCCGTGGCCGGGTTGCGAGACCCAAGCAGGTAGGTGTCGGCGGCGACCCCGGCAATGATC
>JBAUWM010000466.1:0-2938 GCA_049583775.1 Nocardioides sp. | reverse complement strand
GCTGCGTGGCGTTCCCACCGTGCTCGAAGGAAAGCTCACATGAAGACCATCGTGATCACCGGCGCACCGGACGGCATCGGCCTCGGGGTGTCGGCATGACTCGCGCCCTGCTGGTTCTCGAGGACGGTCGCACGTTCACCGGCGACGCCTACGGCGCCGTCGGAGAAACCTTCGGTGAAGCGGTCTTCAGCACCGGTATGACCGGATACCAAGAGACGCTGACCGACCCGTCCTACCACCGCCAAGTGGTGGTCATGACGGCTCCGCACATCGGCAACACCGGCGTGAACGACGAAGACCAGGAGTCCTCGCGCATCTGGGTCGCCGGCTACGTCGTCCGCGACCCCGCCCGGCGTCCGTCCAGCTGGCGCTCGCAGCGAACGCTGGACGACGAGCTCGTCGCCCACGGTGTGGTCGGCATCTCCGGTGTCGACACCCGGGCGTTGACGCGTCATCTGCGCGAGCGGGGCGCCATGCGAGTCGGCATCTCGTCGGTCGAGACCGATCCGGCCTCGCTGCTGGAGCGGGTGCGTTCGTCGTCGCAGATGAGCGGTGCCGAGCTGAGCAGCGAGGTGTCGACCGCCGAGACCTACGTCGTGCCCGCGATCGGCGAGAAACGGTTCACCGTTGCCGCGCTCGACCTCGGCATCAAGACGATGACGCCGCACCGGATGGCGCAGCGGGGGATCGAGGTGCACGTGCTCCCCGCGACCGCGTCGCTCGATCAGGTGCTCGCGGTGCAACCCGACGGGCTCTTCTTCTCCAACGGCCCCGGCGACCCGGCCGCGACGACCGGTCAGGTCGAACTGCTGCAGGGGGCGCTGGCCCACGGGCTTCCGTACTTCGGCATCTGCTTCGGCAACCAGTTGTTCGGGCGCGCGCTCGGGTTCGGCACCTACAAGCTCAAGTACGGCCACCGAGGCATCAACCAGCCGGTGATGGACCGCACCACGGGCAAGGTCGAGGTGACCGCGCACAATCACGGGTTCGCGGTCCAGTGGCCTGACGGGGTGCCGCACGACCAACCGGTCACCACGCCCTACGGCGTCGCGACCGTGAGTCACGTGTGCCTCAACGACGACGTCGTCGAGGGCCTGGAGCTGCGCGACGAGAACGGCGCCCTGAAAAGCTTCTCTGTGCAGTACCACCCCGAGGCCGCCGCTGGCCCGCACGACGCCGCCTACCTGTTCGACCGATTCGTGAATCTCCTGGAAGGCACTGCCTGATGCCGAAGCGCGACGACATCAAGTCGGTCATGGTGATCGGGTCCGGCCCGATCGTCATCGGCCAGGCCTGCGAGTTCGACTACTCGGGCACCCAGGCGTGCCGGGTGCTCAAGGACGAAGGCCTGCGGGTGATCCTGGTCAACTCCAACCCGGCCACGATCATGACCGATCCGGAGTTCGCCGACGCCACCTACGTCGAGCCGATCACGCCCGAGTACGTCGAGATGGTGATCGCCAAGGAGCGTCCCGATGCGTTGCTCGCGACGCTCGGCGGCCAGACCGCGCTCAACGCGGCTATGGCGCTGGCGGCCGGCGGCATCCTGGAGAAGTACGACGTCGAGCTGATCGGGGCCTCCATCGAGGCCATCGACCGCGGCGAGAACCGTCAGGTGTTCAAGAAGATTGTCGAGGACCTCGGCGGCGAGTGTGCCCGTAGCGCCATCTGCCACTCCATGGACGACTGCCTGGCTGCTGCGGGCGACCTCGGCTACCCGATGGTGGTTCGCCCGTCGTTCACCATGGGCGGCACCGGCTCGGGCATGGCCTACAACGAGGCCGACCTGCACCGCATCGCCGGCGCGGGCCTGGCCGCCAGTCCGACCACCGAGGTGCTCCTTGAGGAGTCGATCATCGGCTGGAAGGAGTACGAGCTCGAGGTCATGCGCGACACCGCCGACAACGTGGTCATCATCTGCTCGATCGAGAACGTCGACCCGATGGGCGTGCATACCGGCGACTCGATCACGGTCGCCCCCGCAATGACGCTCACCGACCGTGAATACCAGGACATGCGCGACCTCGCCATCGGCATCATCCGCTCGGTCGGCGTCGACACGGGCGGTTGCAACATCCAGTACGCCGTGAACCCGGTCGATGGCCGGCTCATCGTCATCGAGATGAACCCGCGCGTCTCGCGCTCGAGCGCGCTGGCGAGCAAGGCCACCGGGTTCCCGATCGCCAAGATCGCCGCCAAGGTGGCCATCGGCTACACCCTCGACGAGATCCGCAACGACATCACCCAGGAGACGCCGGCCAGCTTCGAGCCCTCGCTCGACTACGTGGTGGTCAAGGTTCCGAGGTTCGCGTTCGAGAAGTTCCCCGGCGCCGACCCGACGCTGACCACCCACATGAAGTCGGTCGGCGAGGCGATGGCCATCGGCCGCAACTTCACCGAGGCACTGCAGAAGGCGCTGCGCAGCCTGGAGAAGCCGGACGCCGTCTTCGACTGGGAGCAGGAGTGGGTCGACCTCGACAAGGAGGCGATCCTGGCCGAGATCCGGGTCCCGCACGACGGCCGGCTCCGGAAGGTGATGGACGCGTTGCGCGCCGGCGCCTCGATCGAGGAGGTCTTCGAGGCCACCGGCATCGACCCGTGGTTCGTCGACCAGCTGGTGTTGATCAACGAGATCGCCGCCGAGGTGACGGCGGCCCCCGAGCTCACCCCTGCACTGCTGCGCCGTGCCAAGCGGCACGGGTTCTCCGACCACCAGGTCGGCAAGATCCGCGGCATGAGCGCCGACGTCGTGCGCGGCGTCCGGCACGCGCTCGGCGTCCGGCCCGTCTACAAGACCGTCGACACCTGCGCTGCCGAGTTCGCCGCCCAGACGCCGTACCACTACTCGTCCTACGACGAGGAGACCGAGGTGCAGCCGCGGGCCGAGGGCAAGGAGGCCGTGATCATCCTCGGGTCCGGGCCCAACCGCATCGGCCAG
>JBAUWM010000465.1:0-3373 GCA_049583775.1 Nocardioides sp. | reverse complement strand
CAACCGTGCCATGTGGGTAGCTGCACCCAGCGCCCCCTGCTTGACCTCGGGGACGCCGAAGTAGGCGTCGTCGCTGGCAACCACGCAGTCGGCGTTGCCGACCAGGCCGACGCCGCCGCCGAGGCAGAACCCGTTGACCGCCGCGATCACCGGCACCGCGCACTCGTAGACCGCCTTGAAGGCCGCGAAGCAGCCCTTGTTGGCGCCGAGCAGCGCGTCGAACCCGACGGTGTTCTGCATCTCCTTGATGTCGACGCCAGCGTTGAAGCCGCGCCCCTCGGCCCGCAGGATCACGACCTTCGTGGCTAGGTCGGCACCGGCCTCGTCGAGCGCGGTGGCCACGTCGAACCAGCCCTGCACGGTGAGGGCGTTGACGGGCGGAGCATTCATCGTGATGACGCGGATGCCGTCGTCGCGGAGCTCTGAGGTGACTGTCATGGGACTTCCTTCGGGGGCGGTTGAGCCATGTCGAACCAACCAAGCAATTGCTTGGTAGGGTACCAGTCATGTCGCTCGCGCTGGACCTGTCCGGTCACGTCGTCCTGGTGACCGGCGGCAACAAGGGCATCGGCCGCGGCATCACCCAGACGTTCCTGGATGCCGGCGCCACGGTGGTCACCTGCGCCCGGTCCGAGTCGCCGGTGGTGGAGGGGGCAGATCACCGTGTGTGCGACGTCCGCGACGCCGCATCGCTCAAAGCTCTGGTTGAAGACGTCGTGGCCACGCACGGTCGGCTGGACGTCCTGGTCAACAACGCGGGCGGAGCTCCGGCTTCGGACGCAGCCACAGCCTCGGCACGTTTCCACGAAAAGATCGTGGGACTCAACCTGCTGAGCCCGCTGATGGCTGCGCAGGCGGCCAACGGAGTCATGCAGCAGCAGGAGTCCGGCGGCTCCATCATCAACATCTCCTCAATCTCGGCCAGCCGCCCGGCGCCGACGATCGCTGCGTACGCCGCGGCCAAGGCGGGCCTGGATTCACTGACGACCTCGCTGGCCATGGAGTGGGGCCCGAAGGTGCGCGTCAACTCGATCGCCGTGGGCCTGTGCCGCACCGAGAACACCGACGACCACTACGGCGACGCCGCACGCGTCGCCGCGATCGAACGCACGATCCCGTTGGGGCGGATGGCCCGCCCGGAGGAGGTCGGCGGCGTCGCGGTCTTCCTCGCCAGTGACCTCGCCTCCTACGTCTCCGGCGCCATCGTCGGTTGCGACGGCGGCGGCGAACCCCCCGTCTTCCTGCACATCAGCTGACCCCCGAACCAGGAGCCATCACATGTCTGCACAGTCCCGCCTCCTCGAGGGCCGCGTCGCGATCGTCACCGGCGCGGGCCGCGGCATCGGCCGCGCGCACGCCCTCGAGCTCGCTTCGCACGGCGCCAAAGTCGTCGTGAACGACTTCGGCGTCTCCCTCGCCGGCGAGGGCACTGGTGAGTCGCCGGCCGAGGAGGTCGTCGGCCTGATCACGGCAGCCGGGGGAGAGGCGGTCACCAACGGTGCCGACGTCGCCGACTTCGAGCAGGCCGCGGCCATGGTGCAGCAGGCCATCGACACCTTCGGCGGCCTCGACATCCTGGTGAACAACGCGGGATTCGTGCGCGACCGGATGCTGATCAACACCTCCGAGGAAGAGTGGGACGCCGTCATCCGCGTTCACCTCAAGGGCCACTTCGCGCCGCTGCGTCACGCCGGCGCCTACTGGCGCGCCGAGGCCAAGGAAGGCCGCCAACGCGCTGCTCGGGTGATCAACACCTCGTCGGGCGCTGGCATGCAGGGCTCGGTCGGCCAGGCGACCTACTCGGCCGCCAAGGCCGGCATCGCCGGACTGACTCTCGTGGCTGCACAGGAGATGGGCCGCTACGGAGTCACCGTCAACGCCATCGCCCCCGTCGCCCGCACCCGGATGACCGAGGGCGCCTTCGACACCTCCGCCATGGCGCTGCCCGAAGACAACTCGCCCATCGTCGCCTGGCTCGCCTCGGAGGAGTCCGCCGACGTGACCGGCCGCGTCATCGAGATCGACGGCTCGGTCATCACCGTCGAAGACGGCTGGCGACACGGTGCCACCCGCGACAACGGCTCGCGCTGGAACGCAGCCGACGTCGGTCCCGCCCTCCGCGACATGTTCGCCGAGGGTCCCACCCCCGAGCCCGTCTACGGCGCGTAGGGGGCCCGAGTTTCGCCTGCCGGCAGGCGAAACTCGCCCCGGTTGTCCGAAATCGACGCCATAGGCACGAGATTCGGTCAACCGCTGGTGGACGACGGATCACGCGGCGGCTCGGCGGAAGGCCCGCTCGATCCGGGCGACAGCGGCCTGGGGGCGGTGCTCGATATCGGCCCATGACAGCCGCACCACCAGCCACCCCGTGCTCTCGCGGAGTCTGTCCTCCCGAACTTTCTCGCGGAGCACGGCGTCCTCGATCGATTCACCCGGCCTGCGGAACTTCAAGTACTTCTCACGACCATCGACCTCAACCATCACCTTCCGCTCGGGCCACGCGAAGTCAACGATGCCGATGATCTCGCCGAGCGGGCCCATGACGATGAACTGAGCCTCCGGGGCGGGCAGCCGGCTGTCGTGACACAGCAATCGTGTTCGGGTCTCGAGTACGGACTGAGCCTTGCCGTCCGCAAGGTGGATCGCCCGATACAGGCCAAGCGTGTCGGGCCAGCGGCTCATCCGTGCGTGGCCCATCAGCAGCTGGTCGCGCGTGACCAGCTGCTGCTCGAGGTACCAATCGAGGACGCAAACGGCGGAGTCGCGGGGCGCCGCAGCCGCGGTGTCAAGGGCGGTCCGGGCGGGTGATGTGATCCACCATTCCTCGAGCCTTGAGATGTCGTCGACTCGGCATTCGCCTCGATGGTGCACCACCCGGCCAGCCGACCGCTGTGCCCGGCCATCGAGGTGAGTGACGTGAACGTCTCGCAGATCGAGCCCCCAGTCGGGACCGCCATACGCGACCGTCGCGCTCGCGTGAGAGAGGGCGACGTGATCGCCATAGAGCGCGAGCACCGCGCGGGTGAGCAGGCGGTGGCGGTGGGTCGCGTTGGCTTGTGCCCAAATAGCAGCGTCCGCGTACGCGCCCTGTCTGATGCGTACGAGGAGGCCTCCACGAACCAAGCGCTTGAGTGCGTCATCGTCGATGCCGCGCTCGATGGCGCTTCTGCGCAGGAGGATGCCGTGGCTGTCTGTCAGGCCGGTGTTCACGGCTCAACGATCGGTGGGTTCTTGCCCACGGTCAGTTGACGCCGTCTGTCCTGTGCACAAGTGACGCGTCACGTCTCCTGTGCGTGACTCACGGACGGTCTGCTTTCGCACTGGTTGTGCGAATCTCGCACTTCGTGTGCGTTTCCGACGGGTCAGAAGCGAG
>JBAUWM010000464.1:0-2852 GCA_049583775.1 Nocardioides sp. | reverse complement strand
AGTTCCACCAGCGCGTGCGCCAGGCATTCCTCGACCTCGCCACGCACGACCCCGACCACTACCTCGTGCTCGACGCGCGCGCCGACCTCGACACCATCGAGGCCGCCGTGCGCGAAGCCGTGACGCCGCTGCTGGCACAGGCCCAGGCCATGTCATGAGCGTGGCCCAGCAGCAGGCCTCGGTCTTCGACGACCTCGTCGGCCAGGGGCCGGCCGTCACCGCGCTGCGCTCGGCTGCCAGTGGCCGCGGCATGAGTCACGCCTGGCTGTTCACCGGACCGCCCGGCAGTGGTCGCTCCAACGCGGCGGTTGCATTCGCCGCCGCCCTTCAGTGCCCCGACCAGGGATGCGGCACCTGCCACGAGTGCCACACGGTGCTCGCCGGAACCCATGCCGACGTCGGCCTCGTGCGCACCGAGAAGCTCTCGATCGGTGTCGACGAGGTGCGCGACCTCGTGCGCCGCGCTGCCCTCGCCCCGGCCGGCCGGCGCTGGCAGATCCTGATCATCGAGGACGCCGACCGACTCACCGAGCAGGCCTGCAACGCCTTGCTCAAGGCGATCGAGGAGCCGACCGACCGCACGGTGTGGATGCTCTGCACACCGAGCGTCGAAGACGTTCTGCCCACGATCCGGTCGCGGTGCCGCCAAGTCGCGCTCTCGACGCCTACCGCGGTTCAGGTGGCGGCGTTCCTCATCCGCAACGACGGGGTCAGCGAAGCGCTGGCCGCTTATGCCGCTCGTGCGAGCCAAGGCCACATCGGCCGGGCTCGGGCACTGGCGCGTGACGAGGCCACGCGCAACCGTCGCCGTGAAGTGGTCTCGTTGCCGTCGCGGCTCACCACGCTCGGCGCGTGCATGCAGGCGGCCACGAACTTGGCCGAGGTTGCCAAGGAGGAAGCCGACGCGATCACCTCCGAACTCGACACGATCGAGAAGTCCGACCTCGATGCCACCTACGGAGTGGTCGAGCGCGGACGCCGTCCGCGTGAGTACGCCCCGGCCCTCGCAGCGCTCGACAAGGCCCAGAAGGCGCGGGCCAAGCGGCGCGTGCTCGACGTCGTCGACCGGGGTTTGATGGACCTCGTCTCGGTCTACCGCGACGCCGTGGCGGTGGCGATGCGGGCCCCCGGCATGCTCGTGAACGAGGAGATCCGCGGCGACATCGAAGAGCTCGCCCGGCTCTCGACTCCCGAGCTCAACCTGCGCCGGATCGGCTGGATCTTCCAGGCGCGCGAGCAGATGCTCGAGTTCAACGTGCCGGTCGCTTTGGCGCTCGAGTCCATGATGGTGGCGTTGAAGGTGCCGGAGGGGAGCAGACGTTGAGCGAGACCATGAGCAGTCCTAGCGCGCGGCGCAACCGGCCGACAGGTTTGGCCGTCGCGATCGCCGCCGTGCTGGTGCTCGTGATCGGCATCGGCGGAGGAGCGGTCACCGCACTGGTCGTCGACTCCGACGACGCCGATACGTCCTCGACACAGCCGAACCGGCCAGGTACTCCGCCGCCCGCACCCGCCGGTGACCCGAGCAACGTGCCGACCGGTCTCGAGGCCTACTACGAGCAGCAGCTCGAGTGGCGTGGCTGCGCCGACGGCGTGGAGTGCGCGACCCTGACCGTGCCGGTCGACTACGGCCAGCCGGCCGGCGCCACCTTCGAGCTCAACCTCAAGCGCGTGCCAGCCACCGGTGACCGGATCGGCTCCCTGGTCGTGAATCCGGGAGGCCCCGGTGCCCCCGGCACCGCGATGGCTGACAACGCCGAGTTCTACTTCCGGCCCCAATTGGTTGAACGCCTCGACGTCGTCGCGTTCGATCCGCGCGGCACCGGAGACTCCAACCCGATCGACTGTCTTTCCGACAGCGACCTCGACGAGTTCCTGAGCCAGGACCCCTCGCCCGATGACGCGCAGGAGGCGCGCGACATCACCGCCGACCAGGACGCCTTCTTTCGGGGTTGTGTCGAGCTGAGCGACGACCTCGTGGGGCACGTGTCGACCGTGGAGACCGCCCGCGACATGGACGTGCTGCGCGGCGCGTTGCGCGAGGACCAGCTCACCTACTTGGGGTTCTCCTACGGCACCACGCTGGGCGCGGTGTACGCCCAGCTGTTCGCGGCGAACGTCGGACGGTTCGTTCTCGACGGCGCCACCGACCCGAGCCTGGACTCACGACAGAACTCGTTGAGCCAGGCGCGCGGCTTCCAGACAGCCCTCGACGCCTACCTGCAGAACTGCGTCGACGAGGGTGACTGCGTGCTCGGCGACTCCGTCGAGGAGGGACGGGCCACGATCACGGGGCTGCTCGACGAGATCGACGAGCAGCCACTGGAGACCAGCCTGGGGCGCGAGCTGAAGGTGGGCAACGCGTTCTACGGCATTGTCACTCCGCTGTACTCCCGCGACAACTGGTCCTTCCTCGACACCGCTCTCGAGACGGCCCTCGCTGGCGATGGGTCGGTGTTGCTCACGCTCTCCGACTCCTACGCATCGCGCGACACGTTCAGCGGCGAGTTCACCGACAACAGCCTCGAGGCCAACCTGGCCATCAACTGCCTCGACGACCCCTCCACGCTCGACCCCGGTCAGATCCCCGACGAGTTCCCCGCCTTCGAGGAGGCCTCGCCCACGTTCGGCCGAGTCTTCGCGTGGGGCCTGCTCGGCTGCCACGGCATCCAGGTACAGGCCTCGGAGCCGTCGCCGCAGATCGACGGCAAGGGAGCCGCGCCCATCGTCGTCCTCGGCACCACGCGCGACCCTGCCACCCCGTACGAAGAGGCAGTGGCCCTGGCCTCGCAGCTCGAGAGTGGCGTCCTGGTCAGTCGCGACGGGGACGGCCACACCGCCTACAACAAGGG
>JBAUWM010000463.1:0-1996 GCA_049583775.1 Nocardioides sp. | reverse complement strand
GCTCGACTCCGCGATCATCTTCTCCAGCAGCTCACGCATGCGAAGGATCTCGTTGGCCTGGATCACGATGTCGGAGGTCTGGCCGAACGTGCCCTCGGTGTAGGGCTGGTGGATCAGGATCCGGCTGTTCGGCAACGCGAGCCGTTTGCCGGGGGCACCGGCGGCGAGCAGGATCGCGGCCGCGGAGGCAGCCTGACCCAGGCACACGGTCTGGACGTCGGGCTTGATGAACTTCATCGTGTCGTAGATCGCGGTGAGGGCTGTGAACGAGCCACCGGGGCTGTTGATGTAGATGCTGATGTCCTGGTCGGGGTTCATCGACTGAAGGCACAGCAGCTGAGCGATCACCGCGTTGGCGACGTCGTCGGAGATCGGCGTGCCCAGGTAGATGATCCGCTCTTCGAAGAGCTTGGCGTAGGGGTCGATACGACGGAAGCCGTACGACGTACGCTCCTCCCACTGCGGGATGTAGTAGTTCATGTGGCTACCTCAGCTGTCCTTCTTGTGGGCGGGGCGACCGTCGTCGACGGCCTCGCGAGCGCTCGTGACGACCTGGTCGACCAAGCCGTACTCTTGCGCCTGCTCGGCGGTGAACCACCGGTCGCGGTCGGCGTCGGCGATCACCTGCTCGACGGGCTGACCTGTGTGCTCAGCGATGAGGTCGAGCAGCACCTTCTTGATGTGCAGCGACTGCTGGGCCTGGATCTTGATGTCGGAGGCTGAGCCACCCATGCCGGAGGACGGCTGGTGCATCATGATCCGCGCGTGCGGCAGGGCGTAACGCTTGCCCTTGGTGCCCGCGCACAGCAGGAACTGGCCCATTGAGGCAGCCAGGCCCATGCCCACCGTGGCGACGTCGTTGGGGATGTAGTTCATGGTGTCGTAGATCGCCATGCCGGCGTCGACCGAGCCACCGGGGCTGTTGATGTGCAAGAAGATGTCAGCCTCAGGGTCTTCGGCCGACAGCAACAGCAGCTGGGCACAGATCGCGTTGGCGTTCTGGTCGCGAACCTCGGAGCCGAGGAACACGATGCGCTCGCGCAGCAGTCGCTGGTAGATGTGGTCGTCGAGGACGTTGAGCCCCCCACCGGCACCCATGAAGGGTCCGGGGTGCCCGGCGTCGGGAGCGTGCGTGGAGTTCTGGTTCACGTCTGCGACCCTAGCCCGCAGCAGGGACAGAACCACGGGATATCCCGGGCTGTTCGCCGACAGCAGAAGTGGGCCCTCAGCCGAGCCAGGTGCGGAGGTTCTGCAAGACGACCGGGTGGTTGAGCAGCCCGAAGTGGTCGGTGCGGCCTACGTGAAGCACGTCAGCGTCGGGGAAGAGCCGTCGTCCGCTCCGGTCGGAACCGTAGGCCGAGCGTGGCCGCACGAGCAGGTCGCCCACCACGTTGCCGATCGGGTGCCGGCGATGCTCGCTGAGGGTGGCGCACACGAGGTGGTACTGGGCGTTCGGGAGCGGGGGAACGTCCTCGGCGAGCCCGACGACCAAGTCGTGCACGCCCACCGAACGCCAGTCGAGCAGCCGACCGAAGGCGGCCGTCTCGGGCAGCCACGACAGTCCACGCGAACCGTGACCGATGCCCCAGGCGATCGGCGCGCCCAGGTGGGGGGTGCCGAGGGTGACGACGTCGCTGACCCGGTCGGTCCAGCCGGTGGCGTCACTGCCAGCAGCGTGCTCGACGGTGACCGCGCCAGCGGCCCGGATGACCAGGCCTCCCAGCGAGTGCCCGACCAGGGCGATGCGGGTGACCGGCACTGGCCAGGACGCCACGACCCGGTCGAGGAGCGAACTCAGGGCCGCCCCGTTCTCGCGTAGCGACAGGCCGGTGTTGGCACGCAGGTAGACCGGAGTCCAGCCCTCGGTGGCCAGGGTCTCGCCGTAGGTGGTGCCGGTGCGGTCGCGGTGAAAGCGCCAGTAGGACTCGTTCTCGCACAGCCCGTGCAGGAAGAACACGAGCTGCCCGGTGGCCGCGGGGAACGCCGCGGCCAGGCC
>JBAUWM010000462.1:0-3735 GCA_049583775.1 Nocardioides sp. | reverse complement strand
GGTTAGGCTGCCCGCATGACCGATGAAGTCGACCGCCTGGTGGTGGCCTGGGCCCGGGAGCGCCCCGACCTCGACCTGGCGCCTCTCGAGGTGCTCAGCAGGGTGAGCCGGCTCAGCCACCACCTCGACGTCGCCCGTCGGCGGGCCTTCGCCACCCAGGACCTCGAGCTGTGGGAGTTCGACGTGCTGGCGGCCCTCCGTCGCGCAGGCGACCCCTACGACCTCTCCCCCGGGCAACTGCTGCGCGAGACGCTGGTGACCAGCGGCACCATGACCAACCGGGTCGACCGGCTCGCGGTGCGCGGCTTCGTCGAGCGGTACCCCGACCCCGAAGACCGTCGCGGAGTAATCGTGCGGCTCACCCCCGAGGGCAAAGCCGCTGTCGACGGAGCTTTCGACGCCCTCCTCGACGCCGAGCGCCAGTTGCTCGCCGACCTCCCCACGCGCGACCAAGCCAAGCTCGCCGGGCTCCTGCGAACGCTGCTCGCCCCGTTCTCCTGAAGCAGGCGCCGGCTGCCCGGCGCAAGTCCGAACAGTTCCACCGCCGACAAGGCAATCGTCTCCGGGCACCCTCTTCCTCGACCTAGAATCCGCGGAGACACCTACACGGATGGACACATCAATGCGAAGAATCCTTGCGGCGTGCGCGATCGGCGCCGCGCTCCTCACCCAAGCAATCGTGCCCGGCTCAGCTGCCGCGCCTACGTACTCGCTGTCTCAATTCTCCTTCGAGTACATGTCGACAACGGCCAAGTCGTGCACCGACTACCAAATGTCGTTCAGTGCGAAACTCAGCGGACCTAGAGCCGACGACACCCTCTGGACGTTCGCCATCGCAGTGCGGTCGGGTAGCCAGGAGTTCGGAACCCTGGTCGGCACCGGCACTCCGTACGAGAAGTCGGTCTTCATTGACGTTCCCTGCAAGGACCTGCGCGCGATCATGCGCCGGGGCTTCGGCGCAAAGACCGCCAACTACGAGTTCGCCCTCCTAGGCGCTGTAGCCAAGATCGACGGCGAACAGGTCAGCACCACCTCCAAGGCCACCGACAACGCCAGGGTGAAGCAGTTCCAGGACTTCTCCGGAGTGCGGACCGTCAAGCAGCGGGGGCGCGACTTCACCTTCCGGGGGCAGTTGCTGGCATGGGCGCCATCCGGAGACTCCTACGCTTGGACGCCCCGGGCCGGATCGATCGCTACGTTCGTGAAGTGTCGCTACCCCACGGTGAAGACCACTGCCGCCGGAATCTTCACCGTTCGGCAGCGCGTGGAGCGGGATTTCTCCTACCTCTGGATCGCCACGACCGACGCCACGGATCAAGTCTTGACGGCTGGCATTCACTATCGCGTGCTGCCCAGCGGACGCCTGGTCGCGACCGACGGTGGTCCCGGTTGCGGGGGCGCCTGACATCCACGAGAGCCTCGGCCCACCTCCAGAAGCCATATCGGCTCCTTGAGGTGGGCCGGGACTAGCCCTCCAGGACCTCAGCGGCCTCGAGCCACTCGAGCTCGGCGGTCTCTTTCTCGGCCAGGACGGTATTCAACTCGGCACCCAGCGTGGCGAGGAGCTCGTAGTCGGTCGTGTTCTGGGCCAGCGCCGTGTGCAGCTCGGCCTCGCGGGCCGTCAGACGGGCGATCTGCTTGTCGAGGCGGGCTACGGCCTTGCGGGCGGTGCGTTCCTCGGCTGAGCCCGGTTTGGCCTTGCCTGCGGTTGCTGGCGCGTGGTCGGTGCTGCTTCCCGGCTCACCGGGTCTCGACTCGCTCGTGCGACCTCGTTCCTCGGTCGCGTCGCTTGCTCGACCTTCGCTTGCTGACGCCTTGCGCTCGTTCCTCGCGCCCGGCTGCACGCTCGCACGTTTCAGGGCAGCCGAACGTCTCTCCAGATATTCGTCCACACCACGCGGAAGCATCGAGAGCTGACCGTCGCCGAGCAGCGCCCAGACCGAGTCGGTCACCCTCTCGAGGAAGTAGCGGTCGTGCGAGACGACGATCAGGGTGCCTGGCCAGCCGTCGAGGAAGTCCTCGAGCACGTTCAGGGTCTCGATGTCGAGGTCGTTGGTGGGCTCGTCGAGCAAAAGCACGTTGGGCTCGGTGAGCAGGATGCGCAGCATCTGGAAGCGCCGGCGCTCTCCACCCGACAGGTCGCCCAGCCGCGCAGTGAGCCGGTCGCCGGTGAATCCGAACCGCTCCAGCATCGAGGAGGCCGTGATCTCGCCGTCGGCGGTCTTGGTGACCCGACGAATCGACTCCACGGTGTCGAGCACCCGGCCAGCAGGGTCGAGGTCGTCGAGCTCTTGGGTGAGGTGCTGCATGACGACGGTGCGACCGATCTTCACCTTGCCAGCCGTGGGCGAGAGGCCACCGGAGACGAGGTTGAGCACTGACGACTTTCCGGCGCCGTTCACGCCGACGATGCCCACGCGATCACCCGGCCCGAGGCGCCACGTGGCGCGCGACAGCAGGGTTCGCTCGCCGCGCACCAGATCGACGTCCTCGATGTCGACGACGTCCTTGCCCAAGCGTTGGGTGGCGAACTTCTGCAGCTCGAGCCGGTCCCGCGGGGGCGGAACGTCCTCGATCAGCTGGTTGGCGGCGTCGATGCGGAACTTCGGCTTGGCGGTGCGGGCTGGCGCGCCGCGACGCAGCCAGGCCAGCTCCTTCTTCACCAGCTGCTGGCGTCGAGCCTCGGAAGCCGAGGCCTGCCGCGAGCGCTCGGCCTTGGCCAGCACGAAGGCCGCGTAGCCGCCCTCGTACACGTCGACCTCACCGTCGTGCAACTCCCACGTCCACTGGGAAACCTCATCGAGGAACCAGCGATCGTGGGTGACGACGATCAGCGCCGACGACCGGCGACGCAGGTGCTCGGCGAGCCAGGCCACCGCCTCGACGTCGAGGTGGTTGGTGGGCTCGTCGAGCACGATCAGCTCGTGGTCGCCCAGCAGGAGGGCCGCCAGGGCGCAGCGTCGACGCTCCCCTCCGGAAAGCCCGAGCACGGACCGGTCGAGCTCGACGCCGGCCAGCAGCTCGGAGACCACCTCGCGCAGCATGGCGTCAGCAGCCCACTCGTGGTCGGAGCGCCCACCCAGCACGGCCTCGCGCACGGTATGACTGTCGACGAGCTCGTCGCCCTGGTGCAGGTAGCCGATCAGCAGTCCCCGCGAGCGCGAGACCCGCCCCTCGTCGGCTTCCTCGAGACCGGTCATCACCTCGAGCAGCGTGGTCTTGCCGTCGCCGTTGCGCCCGACGATGCCGATCCGATCGCCAGCACCGACGCCGAGGGAGACCTCGGAGAGCAGGGGCCGAATGCCGTAGGACTTCGAGACCCGCTCGAGGTTGAGGAGATTAGGCATGCGACGTCACCAGGTGGGCGCCAGCCACGGCGCCGTTGGCGACCAGCACTACTTCGTGGCCGGTGCGCATCAGGGCGCCGGCCAGGTCGCGGGCGTGGTCGGCCGACTCGGCCAGGAACACCACGGTCGGGCCGGAGCCGGAGATCAACCCGCGCAGTGCGCCTTCTGACTCCCCCCGCTCGATGATCTTGCCGAGCTCGGGACGTAGATCGATGGCTGGCTCCTGCAGATCGTTGTAAAGGTGCCGAGCCAAGTTCTGGGGCTGGCCGGTGCGCAGCGCCCCCAGCAGCGCCTCGGCGTCAGGCGGCGTGTCGGAGGCATCCGGGAACAGCTTGTCGAAGTGCCGGTAGACCTCGGGGGTCGACATCCCCTCAGCACTGGGCACGAG
>JBAUWM010000461.1:0-6286 GCA_049583775.1 Nocardioides sp. | reverse complement strand
GGTCTCGACGACGCTCGCTGGCGCTCGCTGCTCGACCTCCGGGGCGGCGTCGGTCGTCGAGCAGGCGGCGCGAGGGACGAGCAACGTCGTCGTCGAGACGTCGGCAGCTCGAACGGCCGCGTTGGTTGGCTCACCGGGTCTCGACGGCGGTCGCTGCTCGACCACCGGGTCGGCGGTTACTCGACGATTGACGGGCTCGCGGACGACTCAGTTGTCGTGAGCGGCAGCGGTGCTGCCGCTTCGTCCTTGTGACGACCCCGGCGGTGCTTCAACGCCTCGTAGGCCAGGGGAGCGACGGTGAAGATGAGGATCGCGATTATCGCGTAGTCGATGTTCTCGCCGATCGAGGGGAACGTGCGGCCCAGGAAGTAGCCGAGCAGCGAGATGCTGGCGACCCAGAGGATCGCGCCGATGGCGCTCCAGGTGAAGAAGCGGCGCCGTTCCATCATCGTCACGCCGGCCACCACGGTGATGTAGGTGCGCACGAAGGGCACGAACCGACCGATCACCAGAGCCTTGTTGCCGTGCTTGTCGAAGAACGCGCTGGTGCTGTCGAGGTACTTGCGCTTGAGGATCCGACCGTTGCGCCGATAGAGCGGTGGCCCGAGCTTGCGGCCGATCTCGTAGCCGATCACGTTGCCCAAGAACGCCGCAATGGTGAGCAGGGCGATGGCCACGCTCATCTCGACCCATGGGGTGTCGACCCCGAACACGTTGATCTTCTGGCCGGCGATGAACAGGCCTAGCGCGAACAGCAGGGTGTCGCCGGGAAGGAACGGGAAGAAGAGGCCGCACTCGACGAAAATGATGACCAAGCTGATCCAGATCAGCGTGCCGCCGAAGTTGTCGAGAAGCCATTCAGGCTCCATCCACTTGATCCCGAGCAGGAGTGGGTGCAGCTCGGGCAGGAGGGCGAGCAGGCTCACACGCGAACCGTACCTGCCGTAGGGTCGCCGCGTGCCGGAGCCGTCAGATCCGTCCAGCCAGCGGGCGCCGTACGACCCGATGCCGCATGGTCCGGTGGAGGTGGGCGTGGGTCCGTGGATCGGGGACTGGCCGACCGGCGAGCAGTACGACGTCGAACTGCTGGCGGATGGCGATCGCCGCAACGTGGTCGATCGCTACCGCTACTGGACGCTCGATGCGATCCGGGCCGACCTCGACCTGCGGCGACACGCCTTTCATGTCGCGATCGAGAACTGGCAGCACGACTTCAACATCGGCACGATCGTCCGCTCAGCCAATGCGTTCCTCGCTGCCGAGGTGCACATCGTGGGCAACCGCCGATGGAATCGTCGGGGAGCCATGGTGACTGATCGCTACCAGCACGTGCGCCACCACGAAACCTCGGCTGACTTGGCCGAACACCTCCAGGGCCTTGAGCGTCCGGTGCCTATCTGGGGCATCGACAACCTCCCCGGATCGCAGCACCTCGAGACCATGGACCTGCCACGACGGGTCTGCTTTCTGTTCGGGCAGGAGGGGCCGGGGCTGTCTGACTCTGCCCGTGCCGCCTGCGCGGGCACCTTCTCGATCGCCCAGTTCGGGTCCACCCGCTCAATCAACGCCTCGGCGGCGGCCGCGATCGCTATGCATTCGTGGGTGCGCACCCACGCCGACCTCGACGGTGTCGAAGCGTGGCGCGGGTGACGGACGCCCTTCTGATCTTCTGCGTGGAGACGGCCATCACAGCGCGACGCGCGCGGCTTCCTGACGGCGAAGCACGACCAGCAGGTGCAACATCGCCAGCTCGCTGACCAGGGCACGGGCGGGCAGGTCGGCCAGAAGGTAGGCGGCCCCAGCCAGCCCTCGCGGCATGAACGAGATCTCGCTGCTCACCTGCGACCCCTCGTCGTTCGACGCGACTCGCACCACGAGGCGGACCCGACCGGGTGCGCGCACGGCGGCGTCGAGCACAAGTCGACGGCGCTGATGGTCTGCTTCGACCACGTGCCAGAACCCGACGCGGTGCCCGGTGGCGAGTCGAGGCGTGCCAGGTGGCGCGTCTCGGCGGCCGGGCCCGCCGATGAGTTGGTCGAGACCTCGACGGAACCTGAACGGCGCTGCATCCACGTACCACTGCGAACGCGACTCACCGGACGCGACGACCGACCAGGCGTCATCGGCGCCAAGTGTCGTCTGCACGGAACGTGTCGTGCTGGTCAATGTCCGCGCGCGCTGCATGCCTGCCAGGCTACGCACGCTTCTCCGTCGTACCTCTTCGGCTAGCGGCCTTCGCACCTCAACCACCGAGCGAGTTTCGAGGCTCAGGCCTAGCGGCCTTCGCACCTCAACCACCGAAACCCCCTACATCAGCAGGGCTTGAGCGCCTTGACCTGGCCCCGCTTGATGTAGACCTTGCTCGTCTTGACGACCTTGCCTCGCACCGAGCAGCTGAGCGTGTAGCTCTCGCGGGCCTTGGGGTTCGCCGCGATCGCGACCGGACGCGTTGAGGGGTTGACGATCCACTCGAACGAACCCGAGGCCGGCACCGTCATGGCCGAGGAGATGGAGTCCTCGATCGTGCCCTCCCACGTCGGCGTCAGGAATGTCTTGCTCAGCCGGAGAACTGCGCCCTTCGGGGCCTTGCCGGTGAGCACGCCGCTGTAGCGGCGGTCGGAGGCGTGCGCGAGGGCGATCAGGTAGGCGCGGCGGTTGCCCTTGTCGGCGTACTTGCCGGTGCCGTTGTACATCGCGACGACGTCCTGGAACGGCGGGTGGAACTCGTTCGCGCCGATCTCGAAGGTGTAGCCGAAGCCGCCGGTGGCGTTGTACGACCAGTCCTCCGTGGTTCCGGTGGTGTCGTAGAGCTCCCAGCCGTGCTGGTTGCTGTAGCCGTTCTGGGCCGACATCCGAGCACCGAGCTGCTTGAGCGCCAGCTCGTCAGGCGAGTCGCCGACCGGCTGGCCGTCCGGGCCGAGCGTCTCGGGGTTGACGCCGTTAGGGCGCAGGATGAGGTCACCGAAGGTGTGATTGGTGATCAGCATCGTCACCTGGCGCTCGCTGGTGAGGTCGCGGATGTTCTGCGTCTCCGGCTCGGAGAACGGCGCGGCCCCGCGGTAGGTCGGGGCGAACGGTCCGATATCGCCAGTCAGTGGGTTGGGCGTCTGGCTTGCTGCCCCCGGCCCACCCCAGAAGCCGCCGTAGTTGCGGTTGAGGTCGACTCCAGCGCCGAAGCCGCCGGGGCTGGCCAGCTCGAGCGCGCAGGTGCCGTCGGGGGTATCGACGGCGGCGATGATGCGGCAGTTCTTCCGCTTGTAGGCCTCGACGCTGACCAGGATGCTCAGCAGTCCAGTCGGGTCGTAGTCGTTGAGGAGGTTCAGGTCGATCATGTCGCCCGACGTCCGTGACAGGTCGAAGCCGTCGGCGTTGACCACGGGCACGACCAGCGCGCGGGACTTGGTCAGCAGCGAGGTGATCTGCTTGTTCTTGCCGTAGCTCTTCACCAGGTCGACCGCGAACTCCATGGTGTTCTCGGCCGAGGGCCACTCGCGGGCGTGGTGCGCGCCCATGATGAAGAACGTGGGCTGACCGCTGTTGGCCTTCTTGATCCCGGCACCGATCTCGATGCCGTAGATGTCGCGACCGTCGAGGCTGGGTCGGGGCAGCTTGATGAGCTTGACCAGGCCGGGGTGCTGACCCGCCATCGCGGCCATCTCGCTGTTGAACTCGTCGAGGGTGCGGTAGGCCGTGCGCCCCGACGGCAACGCGCTGCGCTTCACGCGGGCGGCGTAGGCGTCGTCGGCGGCGTTGTTCATGGCACTGCGTCGCACCAAGTCGGCAATCCGGACCGACCAGGTGAAACCGGCGTCGCGCAGGCGTGCGGCCTCGGCGGCGGAGGTGAGGACGATGTCGGTGTAACCAGGTCCGGCGCTCTCGGCCAGGTCGACACCCATCTTCCCGAGGGCATCACGCGAAGCGCGCGTAGGCGTGGCGACGCGCACCAACTGAGGCGCAAACCACTTCAGGGTGGTGGCCTCGGCGCTCGACGGCGAGGCCGGCGTGGTCAGGGGCACGAGGGTGGCGGCGAGTGCGGCCGCGCACACGGCGGCGGACAGGCGTCGTCGGTTCATGCCGTCACAACGCGCGGATCGGCACCCGGTCACGGTCACCCGTCGATGACATCGGTCACTCCTTATAGGCTCCCCAGACCGACGTCGTTCCGAGGAGACCTGTCCCGATGCCCATCGCCACCCCCGAGAAGTACGCCGAGATGCTCGATGCCGCCAAGGCCGGCGCCTACGCGTTCCCGGCCATCAACGTGTCGTCGTCGCAGACGCTGAACGCAGCGCTGCAGGGCTTCGCGGACGCCGGCTCCGACGGGATCATCCAGGTCTCCACCGGTGGGGCGGAGTACCTGTCGGGTCCCGGCGTCAAGAACATGGTGAGCGGTTCGGTGGCCTTCGCTGCCTACGCGGCCGAGGTGGCCAAGAACTTCCCGGTGCAGATCGCCCTGCACACCGACCACTGCCCCAAGGACAAGCTCGACGGGTTCGTGCGGCCCCTCCTGGCGATCTCCGCGGAGCGGGTCGCGCGCGGCGAGGCGCCGTTGTTCCAGTCGCACATGTGGGACGGGTCGGCGGTTCCGCTCGACGAGAACCTGCAGATCGCCCAGGAGTTGCTGGCCATGGCCAAGGCAGCCCACATCATCCTCGAGGTAGAGATCGGCGTGGTCGGTGGCGAGGAGGACGGCGTCGACAACGAGATCAACGACCAGCTGTACACGACCCCTGAGGATGCGCTTGCGACCGTCGAGGCACTCGGAACCGGCGAGAACGGCCGCTACATGGCCGCTCTCACCTTCGGCAACGTGCACGGCGTCTACAAGCCCGGCAACGTCAAGCTGCGCCCGGAGATCCTCAAGTCCGCCCAGGAGGCCGTGGTCGCGAAGCTCGGTCTCGCTGCCGGCTCCAAGCCGTTCGACCTCGTGTTCCACGGCGGCTCAGGCTCCACCGCGGAGGAGATCAGCGCGGCCGTCGACTTCGGTGTCATCAAGATGAACGTCGACACCGACACGCAGTACGCCTTCACCCGTCCGGTGGCGGCACACATGTTCGCCAACTACGACGGTGTGCTGAAGGTCGACGGCGAGGTCGGCAACAAGAAGACCTACGACCCCCGCGCGTGGGGCAAGGCCGGCGAGGCCGGCATGGCGGCGCGGGTGGTCGAGGCGTGCGAGAACCTCCGCTCGGCCGGCAAGTCCGTCTGACCGAGCTGGTTCACACGTTCTGCTGGGCTGGCACGCCCACCGGGGGTGACGGCGCGAAGCCGACGTGCCTCGGTCGCTCGAGGAACAAGGCCGCGATCAGGCCGATCACGAATACCGCGGCCGGTAGATAGATCGCCTGTCCCATCGCCTCGGCGAAGGGTGCCTGCAGCCGCTCTGGAAGTGCTACCCCCGGCCTGGCCTGCGTCGGGTCGAACGACCCCAGCCCGGCGGCAGCCACCCGAGCATCCATGAGCACCGCGATGCCGGCGGCACCCAGCACGGCACCCAACTGGCGGGTCGCGTTGTAGACCCCGGCGCCTGCTCCGGCCAGGTGCACCGGAAGGTTGCGCGTGGCCGTGGCTGAGTTGGGCGCCCAGACGAAGGCGTTTCCGAAGCCGAAGAGCGCCATCGGAAGCAGGATCTGCCAGACGGGTGCTTCCGGAGTGAGCGTCTGCACGAGCCACACCAAGGAGACCACCAGCGCGACGAAGCCGATCGTCAGCAGGTTTCGCGGGTGCACTCGGTCGGTGAGCCCGCCGACGTACCGCGCGAGCGCGATCGTGACCAAGGCCATCGGAACCAGCAAGAACGCCGCTTCGGTCGGCGTCATGCCCCGAACCAGCTGCGCGTAGAGCATCAGCGGGATCGCGACGGCGGTGATCGAGAACCCCATCGCGGTGATCGCCACGTTGGCGAGCGAGAAGTTGCGTTCGCCAAAGAGATGCAGGGGCACCAGTGGCTCGCGAGTGTTGCGGGACTGCCAGAACACGAAGCCGGCGAACACCACCAAGCCGGTGACGATCAGGGCCCAGACCGTCGAGCTCCAACCGAGCTGCTCGCCCTCCTGGATGCCGAAGACCAGCAGGAACATGCCGGCCCCGCTCAGGGCGACCCCCAGCCAGTCGAACCTACGGTTGTGCGTCTCGAGGGTGGGCACGAGCCGCCAGGCCAGGACGAAGCCGACGATCCCGACCGGCACGTTGATGAAGAAGATCCACTCCCACCCCGCCACGTCGACCAGGACGCCGCCGAGGATCGGGCCGACCAACGTGGCCACGCCGGCTGTGGCGCCCCACA
>JBAUWM010000460.1:0-7302 GCA_049583775.1 Nocardioides sp. | reverse complement strand
CGGCCGACGTCCAGCTCGCCGTCGGCGACTGGTCGACGTCGGCCCGATCATCGTGCTGGCTGCACTGGGTCTCGGAGCGATCTTCGTGGTCGAGGCTGTCTTCGGGCAGGGCGCGATCTTCTGGCCGGTCGCCATCGGTGTAGCCGGTGTGGCTCTGCTGTGGCGCCAGGCTGACGAAGCGCAGCGCGAGCGTTGGCTCGACGTCAACGGCCGCATCAACCCGATCCAACTGGTGTTCGGCGGAGGCGGGTGGGCGGCCTACGCTCGCGTCGCCGCGGGCGTCGCGCTCATCTTGGCTGCGATCTTCCTCTTCGGTTGGGACGACGGGTCGTTGCGCCAGGCCCGAGGTGCGGTCATCGCCGGCATGCTCGGGGTGCTCGGCATCGGGGTGGTCGTCGGTCCGTGGGTGTGGCGCATCGCCTCCGAGCTCACTGACGAGCGTGCCGAGCGGGTACGCACCCAGGAACGTGCCGACGTGGCCGCGCACCTGCACGACTCAGTGCTCCAGACCCTGGCCCTGATCCAGAAGAACGCCGACGACTCCGCCGCCGTCGGCCGCCTGGCCCGCGCCCAGGAGCGCGACCTCCGGTCCTGGCTCTATGCCGGTGAGTCGACCGACGAGTCGACCGTCGCCTCCGCCCTGCGCGGGGTCGCCGCCGAGGTCGAAGACGCCCACGGCATCAGCGTCGACGTCGTCAACGTCGGAGACTGCGATCTCGACGAGTCGTTGCGCGCGATCGTCAACGCCGCGCGCGAGTCGCTCACGAATGCGGCCAAGCACGCCGACGTACCGCGCGTCGACGTCTACGCCGAGATTTCCGCAGCGACCGTTGACGTGTTCGTGCGCGACCGCGGTGTCGGGTTCGATGTCAAGTCAATCCCTGAGGACCGTTACGGGGTGCGGCACAGCATCGTCGACCGGATGGCCCGGCACGGGGGCTCCGGCGAGGTGCGGTCGAGCGAAGGCGAGGGCACCGAGGTCAGGCTGCACCTACCGCGCCAGACCCACGAGGAGAACCATGACTGAACCGAATGAGTCCCCGCCCGCAGCGATCCGGATCGTGATCGTCGACGACCACGCCATGTTCCGGCGCGGGGTGCGAGCCGAGCTCGAGGCCGCCGGTGTGGGTGAGGTCGATGTGCTCGCCGAGGCGGCCGATGTCGACGAGGCCGTCCGAGCGGTGGCCGACCATCAGCCCGACGTGGTGCTGCTCGACGTGCACCTGCCCGGGGGTGGGGGTGTCGAGGTCATGCGCCGCTCCGGCGCTACGAGCACCCGGTTCTTGGCGCTGTCAGTGAGCGATGCCGCCGAAGACGTCATTGGCACGATCCGCGGCGGTGCGCGCGGTTACGTCACCAAGACGATCACCGGGCCCGAGCTGGTGTCGGCGATCAAGCGGGTGGCCGACGGCGACGCCGTCTTCTCGCCCCGCCTCGCGGGGTTCGTGCTGGATGCCTTCGCTGGCACGATCGAGGTCGCCGCGGTCGATGAGGATCTTGACCGGCTGACCGAACGCGAGCGCGAGGTGATGCGCCTGATCGCGCGGGGCTATGCGTACAAAGAGGTCGCGAAGGAGCTCTTCATCTCCATCAAGACCGTCGAGACCCACATGTCATCGGTGCTGCGCAAGCTGCAACTCTCCTCGCGTCACGAGCTCACGCGCTGGGCTTCGGACCGGCGACTCCTCTAGGTGGTCGCTCGGCGACCTCGCCCGGCGATAGCCTGCGCGCCATGGACGCCCTGAGATTGATCCTCCTCATCCTCCACATTCTCGGCTTCGCTGCGTTGATCGGAGGGCTGCTCGCCCAGGCTGGCCCGGGTGAGAAGCGGATCAACGGGGCGATGCGCGACGGCATCGGCACCGCCTTCGTGGCCGGGCTGGCCCTGGTGGGCGTGCTCGAGGCAGGCGACGACTCCGTTGATCACGGCAAGGTGGCGGTCAAGTTCCTGGTTGGGCTGGTGCTGCTCGTGCTCGTGATGGCCAACACGCGCAAGGAGCGGATTCCTCAGGGGCTCTGGGTGATCCTGCTCGCTCTGTCGGTGGCCAACGTGTTCGTGGCCGTGCTGTGGGCTCCTGTGCACAGCTGAGCCGTCAAGTGCGTCTGAGGTAGATGAACCGAGGGTCGTCATTGGAGCCGGTGACTACGTAGCTGCGACCTCGTCCGTTGCCGTCGGTGTCGCGCACGTTCCAGCCGCAGGGCACCGGACCCCGGGAGGCGTCCTCGACCGCACACGACGGCAGTCGGTAGCGGTGCAGGTGGTGGCTCGGGCTGATGACCACGCGTCGCCCCACTATCCAGCCGTGCGCGCGGCAATGGGCTGCTCCCTCGGAACGAGGTGCCTGCCAGGCCTCGTCGCAGCCGCCGTACGGCTGGTGGGCTGCAGCACGGGGGCTCAGCGCGCCCACGAGGAGCAGGGCAATGAAGAGGACCAACAATCGAGGCATGCGGAGAGTCTTGGTCGCCGATCCGATGTCGGCGAGCGGTTGGTTCAGGCCTGTGGAGATCAGCCTTCAGACGCCCACCTGTGGATGACTGATGGTGGTGCGGGGAAGCGTCTGCGCGCCGCCGTAGGGTGAAGGCAGCATGAGTACCCCGTCGTCACCGTCCCCCTCCGGCCAGCTCAGCCTCGACGGCCTGGGCGTCGAAGGACTGGCGCCACCCGAGCCCCGGACCCAGCGCAGCGGACCGACGTCCGACGAGCTGCTCGCCGGGCTCAACGAGCCGCAACAAGCAGCCGTGCGGCACCAGGGCCGCCCGCTGCTGGTCGTGGCCGGGGCCGGTAGCGGCAAGACTCGGGTGCTCACCCGGCGCATCGCCTGGTTGATCCAGGAACGCAGGGCTCACCCGGGCTCGATCCTCGCGATCACCTTCACCAACAAGGCCGCCGCCGAGATGAAGGAACGCGTCGAGGACCTCGTCGGCAAGCGCGCTCGGATCATGTGGGTGAGCACGTTCCACTCCGCCTGCGTGCGCATCTTGCGCAAGGAGATCGACAAACTCGGCTACAAGTCCAACTTCTCGATCTATGACGCGCAAGACCAGAAGCGACTGATGAGCCTGGTGCTCAAGGACCTCGATCTCGACCCGCGGCGCTACCAACCTGGGCCGGTGTTGCACTGGGTGAGCAACCACAAGAACGAACTGCGCGACGACGAGGAGGTCGCCAAGGACGCGAAGAACAACCTCGAGGAGACCTATGCCGCCGCCTACTCCCTCTACCAGCGGCGTCTGCGCGAGGCCAACGCGCTCGACTTCGACGACCTGATCATGACCACCGTGCACCTGATGCAGATGTACCCCGAGGTGCGCGAGACCTATCGGCGTCGGTTCCGGCACGTGCTGGTCGACGAGTACCAAGACACCAACCACGCGCAATACGCCCTGATCCACCAGCTGTGCGCCGACGATCCCGAGCTGGTGGACGACGTCGAGCGCGTGGAGCCGGCCGAGCTGATGGTGGTCGGTGACGCCGATCAGTCGATCTACGCGTTCCGTGGGGCCAACATCCGCAACATCCTCGACTTCGAGCAGGACTTCCCCGACGCGACGTCGATCATGCTCGAGCAGAACTACCGCTCCACGCAGACCATCCTCACCGCCGCCAACTCCGTGATCGGCCACAACAAGGGTCGTAAGGAGAAGCGGCTGTGGTCTGACGCCGGCGACGGTGCCCGGATCGTCGGCTACGTGGCCGATGACGAGCGCGACGAGGCTCGTTTCGTCAGCGACGAGATCGACACCCTCACCGATGACGGCAAGCGCGCGGGCGACGTCGCGGTGTTCTACCGCACCAACGCTCAAAGCCGAGTGTTCGAGGAGGTGTTCATCCGCACCGGCCAGCCCTACAAGGTGGTCGGCGGCGTGCGCTTCTACGAGCGCCGCGAAGTGCGCGACGCGCTCGCCTACCTGCGCATGCTGGTCAATCCCGACGACCAGGTGAGCCTGCGGCGCATCTTGAACGTGCCCAAGCGCGGCATCGGCGACCGAGCGGTCGAGTGCGTCAATGAGCTGGCCGAGCGCGAACGGATCACGTTCTGGGATGCCCTGCGCCGCGCCCAGGAAGCCCCAGGCCTGGCCACGCGCAGCCTCACGCAGATCCGCGGGTTCGTTGCCCTGGTCGAAGAGCTGCAGTCGATGGTGGCGGCCGGCGAGCGACCCGACGTCGTCCTCGACACCGTGCTCGAGCGGTCCGGCTACCTGGCCGAGCTCGAAGCCTCCGACGATCCGCAGGACGAGACCCGCGTCGAGAACCTCGGCGAACTGGTGGCGGTGGCACGGGAGTTCTCCGACGACCCCGTTGCCGGACCGAGCGCCGACCCGGCCGACGTCGACGCCGAGCTGGTGACACCCGGTCTCGGGGACTTCCTCGAGCGGGTAGCTCTGGTGGCAGACACCGACCAGATCCCCGACGATGATCCCCACGACACCGGCGTCGTCACACTGATGACCCTGCACACGGCCAAGGGCCTCGAGTTCCCCACCGTGTTCCTGACCGGGCTCGAGGACGGCGTGTTTCCGCACTCACGCAGCCTGGGCGACCAGCCCGAGCTCGAGGAGGAGCGGCGGCTGGCCTACGTGGGCATCACCAGGGCCCGTGAGCGGCTCTACATCAGCCGAGCGATGGTGCGCTCGGCCTGGGGGGCGCCCTCCCACAACCCGGCCAGCCGGTTCCTCGACGAGCTGCCGATCGATCTGGTCGACTGGAAACGGACCGAGGCCGCCCAGACGCGCTGGGGTCGCCCCGATCTCACCGAGGGCTCACGCTCGGTGGCCGGTGGGTTCGGGCAACCGACCGCCGCGGGGCGCCGCAATTTCTCGTCCGCCGCAGCGCGGGCTGATGCCGCCTCGAAGGCGAAGCCGGCCCGCGAGATCCCGAGCCTCGAGCCCGGCGACCGGGTGCTGCACGACAGCTTCGGGATGGGCGCCGTCGTGGCGCTCGAGGGGTCCGGGGAGAAGTCGGTGGCCTCCATCGACTTCGGCTCCGAAGGCGTCAAGCGGCTTCTCCTCAGATACGCCCCAGTGGAGAAGCTCTAGTCCGAAGCGGAGCGCCGGACTGGAGCTTGATGGTCATCGAGTAGCCCGACGCGGGTGAGGAACGAACCCGCGGCGCGGCGTATCGAGATGTGGTGAGCCGAGTGGCGTGGTCCTGTGGGTTGCGGGCATCTCGATACACCCGCCTCGTGCCTCGGCGGGCACTCGATGACCGAGGTGGCCAGAGCGGGCACTCGACCGAGTGGCGTGGTCGTGTGGGTTGCGGGCATCTCGATACACCCGCCTCGTGCCTCGGCGGGCACTCGATGACCGAGGTGGCCTCGGCGGGCACTCGATGACCGAGCTCCCTGAGCAGGCTCAGGGAGTGACGCCGTGCACGACGAGCGCCGCGTACGGGTCGACCGGGTCTCCGCCGCCGGGGCGGACCTCGATGTGCAGGTGCGAGCCCGTGACGTGGCCCGTCGAGCCGACGGTGCCGATGACTTCGTCGAGGCCGACGACCTCGCCCTCGGAGACACTCTGCGTGTTCTGGTGGCAGTACCAGAGCTCGGTGCCGTCCTCGAGCGTGACAACGGTCTTGTTGCCGTAGGCGCCGTCGTAGCCGACGAAGGTGACCACGCCGGGAGCCATCGAGTGGATGGGGTCGCCGGTGTTTCCGTTGAAGTCGAGACCGGTGTGGTAGCTCGACCAGAGGCCGTACTGCCCATACGTCGCGGTGATGATCGAGGGGGTGAGCGGAAGCACCCAGCGGTTCTCGGCGAGGATCCTGGCCTGCTTCTCGGCCTGGGTGGCGAGGGCTCCGAGAGCCTCGTTGCGCTCCTGGGCCTGCTCCTCGGCGGCCGCGAGCAACTCGGAACTGCTCGTCGGAAGCACCGCGCCGCGGGCAGCGTCACGGCTGACGGTCTGGCCGCGCAGGGTGTTGACGTTGGCGATGCCGCTGGCGCCGCTCATGGCGCTTGCGGGACGCAGCTGCTCACCAGGGCTGCTCACGAGGTCAGGGCCGGTCGAGGTGATTGCGCCGCCGATGGCGACCGCCAGGGTCGCGACACCGAGCAACACCGGTGCCGACGGCAGGCCCTTGAACAGTGGCCCACGAGAGCCGGCGTGCTTGACCGCCTTGCGCTTGCCTGCAGCGGTGGCGGGAGGCGCTAGGGGAAGCTCGGCGGTGACGTCGAGGTCGGAGAAGTGGAAGGTGCCCGAGGTCTGCAGCTGGTCGGCCAGGGAGTCTGAGATCGAGAACGTCGACGCCGTGATGATCGGCGCGTCGACCTGGATCTGGTCGTCGATACGTCCGGTGACACGACGGCCGACGTAGGAGTCGGGTCGGGGGTCCGAGGATGCCCGTCGCGTGACGCGGCGTTCAGCTCGGTGATTCCCCATGAAGAATTGACTCCGAAAGTGTGACCGAAAGTGACTTGACAGGTGTCGTCCGAGCGACACGCGAGCCCGACTGTAACCGATGCATCCGGGCCTTGGAAGTCGAACCCTGAGACCCTGTGGATCGTGAGTGCGCAGTGAGCCGGATCTTGTTCGTCGGCACAACGACCCAGGTCGTCCGCGAGTTACGCGACACCGGCCACGAGGTCGTCGTCGTCTCCGACGACGCCGCGGCGGCTGTTGCGGCGGCCGCTGTGCAAGAAGACGTCGACGCGGTTGTCGTCGCCCACGGGGGGCCGGAGCAGCGCGCGGCGCTGCAGGCCGCGGGAGCCGACGACGTGCCGGTGCACGCGCTCGACGAGGGCGCCACTGTGGACAGCATCGTGGACCACCTGCACTGACCAGGGCGACCGGGACTAGGGTTCCCCGGGAATCCCACACTCGTGCGCGGCCACATTCCGAGCTGCGCCGCTCGACTTGAGGACATGGTGGATCAGTGGATCTGATGGAGTTTCAGGCGAAGGAGCTCTTCGCCAAGCACGGCGTACCGGGCGCTCCCGGGATCGTCGCGACGACGCCCGCCGAGGCACGTGCAGCCGCCGAGAAGCTCGGTGTGTGCGTGGTCAAGGCGCAGGTGAAGGCCGGCGGTCGTGGCAAGGCGGGCGGCGTCAAGCTCGCCAAGACGCCCGACGAGGCCGAGGAGCACGCGACCGCGATCCTCGGCATGGAGATCAAAGGCCTGACGGTGCACCGGGTGCTCATCGCCCCCGCGGCCAGCATCGAGGAGGAGTACTACTTCTCCTTCCTGCTCGACCGCTCGAACCGGCAGTACCTCTGCATCGCCAGCGTCGAGGGTGGTGTCGAGATCGAGGAGGTCGCGAAGACCAACCCGGACGCCGTGAAGCAGATCGCGATCAACGCCGGCACCGG
>JBAUWM010000459.1:0-5879 GCA_049583775.1 Nocardioides sp. | reverse complement strand
GGTCGAGCAGGCGTTGCGAAATACGAGCGGCGGCGTCGTCGAGACCCCCGCGCGACCCGCACGACCACGTCACTCGGGTCATCCGGTCTCGACGACGCTCGCTGGCGCTCGCTGCTCGACCACCGGGTTTCGAGGCCTCAAATACCACCGGCTTCGTGGCCGTTCTAGTGGCCCTCACGCCTCAGCCAACTTCAGGGCTACTCGATGGCGAAGCGGCCGGCGAAGGCGCGCAATGGGAGGTCGGCGCTGGTCACGATGCCGGGTGGCGCGGCTACGACGGCCGCGATCGCGTTGAGGGCGGGCAGACCGGTCACCGTCATGCCGATGGCCGCGAAGGCCGCGACCGAGGAGAAGTCGGTGCCGGGCTTGGGCAGGATCAGGTGCTTGGAGTAGATGCAGGGGTCGCCCTCGATCTTCGTGATGTAACAGCCCTGCACGTTCCATGACGGTTCGGTCAGGGGCGTCATCTGCCACTCCAGGTGCAGCTCGACCCGCGGGATGCCGGCAACCTTTCCCACGTAGCGGAACGCTGCGCCGCCCAGCGAGCCAGCGGGCAGCTGGAACCAGCCGAGGTCGACGTCCTCGGTGCAGGCGCCGAGGTCGTACTCGAACGCCACCTCGTCGAGGTCGACTCCGAGGCAGTCGGCCATCAGCCGGACGCCGTCCTCGAAGACGCGGGTGCCCAGCTCGAGCTTGCGGGCCACCTCCGGGTCGTCGATGGGTTCTCCGAAGCCGCAGTTGCGCCACGTGTCGGCGGAGTGGTGGCACGAGACGTCGACCGACTCGATGCAAGTGACGTTCTCGATGTCGGCGACGTCGGCGGAGTGCACGATCGTCAGAATCTGGGCGAGGCCGGGGTTCATGCCGGTGCCGTAGAAGGTCGAGCCGCCGCGCTCGCAGGCCGCCGCGATCACCTCGCGCTCGGTGCGACCAGACGGGTGCTGGTGGTTGCTCACGCGATGATGTCCGGTCACCCAGTCAGCGGTCGTGACGATGTCGATGCCGGCTTCGAGCACCTGCTCGTAGAGATCGAGATCGGGCCAGACCCCGTGAAAGGTCACGACGTCGGGCTTGGCCGCGAGAATCTCTGCCACCGTTCCGGTGGCCAGCACGCCTACTGGGGCGAGCCCGGCGAGCTCGCCGACGTCGCGGCCCACCTTCTCCGGTGAGTAGCAGTGGACGCCGACCAGCTCGAGGTCGCGATGGGTCTGCAGTCGCTTCACCATCTCGGTGCCGACGTTGCCGGTGGCGACTTGGAAGACGCGCAGGGGAGCGGACATGAAGACCTCCTGGAACGTGACACTGGACACCTGTCCAGTTGACCCTGAGAATAGAACCTGTTCTCGTTCTGTCCAGCCCCCAAGGATCTCCGTGGTCGTCGTCGTGACCGGCTCGAGCCGGGGAATCGGTCGCGCCGTTGCGCTCGACTGTGCCCGGTCTGGCGACGCCGTCGTTGTGAACGGACGCGATGGCGACGCCGTCGCCGCCGTGGTCGACGAGATCATCGAGGCGGGAGGTGTGGCCCGGGGTGTCTCCGGCTCGGCCGCCGACCCGGCAACGGTCGAACTCCTCGTGGACGCAGCGGCCGACGTGGGTGAGGTGCGTGCGCTGATCACTTGTGCCGGCACGGCGGAGCCCGAGGGGTCGTCGATCCTCGACATCACCCCCGACCAGTGGCACGAGCTCATCGACGCGCACCTGACGTCGACGTTCCTCGCGTGCCGGGCCTTCGCCCCGGCCCTCGTGGCCCGCGGAGGAGGAGCGATCGTGACGACGGCGTCGCATGCCTTCACCGGCATGTACGGCGGCACCGGCTACGCCGCCGGTAAGGGCGGAGTCGTCAGCCTCACCTATGCGTTGGCCGCCGAGCTGCGTCAGCACGGAATCCGCGTCAACGCGATCTGTCCGGGCGCCCGCACCCGGTTGTCAGAAGGCGAAACCTACGAGTCGCAGATCGCCGGTCTGCACGCACGAGGGCTGATCGACGACGTCGTCCGCGACGCCTCGTTGTCGCCCGCCCCGCCGGAGTACGTGACGCCGCTCTACCGCTACCTCGCCGGCGACGATGCGACAGTCAGCGGTGAGGTTTTCGTCGCGGCCGGCGGCTACGTCGGCCGATTCGCGCGTCCCACTGACACCTTCCTCACGTGGCGCGACCATGCCACCCACCAGCCATGGACCACTGACGAACTGCACCAGCTGATCAGCAACCCCCTCTGAGAACGGACGCACCGTGCCCGACTTCACCGGCTTCAACCTCTCCACCGTGCTCGACACGGTCGCCCACGCCGTGCCTGATCAGGAGGTGCTGGTCTGGCGCGATCGACGCCTCACCTACCGCGACCTCAACTCGCGCGTCGATGGGGTGGCCCACTACCTGGTCGAGCAGGGGCTCGGGTGTCACACCGAGCGAGAGCAGCTTGCGGGGCACGAGTCGGGCCAGGACCACCTCGGCATCTACCTGCGCAACGGCAACGAGTACCTCGAGGCGATGGTCGGCGGCTACCGGGCACGCGTGGCCGCCGTCAACGTGAACTACCGCTACGTGCAGGAGGAGCTGCTCTACCTGCTGCTGGACGCCGGCACCACGGCGTTGGTCTACCACGCCGAGTTCGCGCCCAACGTGGCCGCGATTCGTGACCGGCTGCCCGCGCTTCGAGTGCTGATCCAGGTAGCCGACGAGTCGGACAACGAGCTGCTGCCCGGCGCTGTCGACTACGAGTCGATCACCACGACGCCCGCGCCCGCGGCAGGAATGCCGACGCCGACTGGTGACGACCTCTTCATCCTGTACACCGGGGGCACCACGGGCATGCCCAAGGGCGTGCTCTGGCGCCACGACGACATCTACGTCTCCTCGATGGGTGGCACGGTCTTCGGGTCGACCGACCCGTTCGCCAGCTACGAGGCGATCGCCGAGCACGCGATCGCGTCGGTGTCGTCGGGCGCCGCCATGACGTTGCTGATGATCCCGCCGTTCATGCACGGAGCCGCCCAGTGGTCGACCTTCCACATGCTCACCGGCGGCGGCAAGATCGTGCTGCCCGACAACGTGCGCCGCTTCGACCCGGCCGACGCGCTCACGGTGGCGGTTCGCGAGAAGGCGGTGTCGATCCCGGTCGTGGGTGACGCGGTGGCGCTTCCGTTGATCGAGGAGGTCGAGACCGGTCGCTACGACCTTTCCGGCTTGGCTGCGATCAACAACGGCAGCGCACCGCTCACGCCGTCGGTGCGTTCGCGCATCCTCGACGCCCTGCCGCACATCTTGCTCATGGACGCCGCTGGCTCGTCGGAGACCGGCCTGCAGATGAGCTCGATGTCGCTCAAGGGTGCGGAGGTCGAGGCCGCCACCTTTACGCCGCAGTCCGACACGACCGTCATCGACGACGCCCTCACTCGCGTGCTGCAACCCGGCGAGGGGGGCGGCTGGCTGGCGCGCCGCGACCGGGTGCCGCTCGGCTACTTCGGCGACCCGGAGAAGACCGCCCGCACCTTCCCGGTGATCGACGGCATCCGCTGGTCGGTGCCGGGTGACCGCGCTGACCTTCTCGAGGACGGCACGATCCGACTGCTCGGTCGCGACAGCGTCACCATCAACTCGGGTGGAGAGAAGATCTTCGTCGAGGAGGTCGAGCGTGCCATCGTCATGCACGACGCGGTACGCGACTGCGTCGTCGTGGGTCGCCCCTCCGAGCGCTGGGGCAGTGAGGCGATTGCCGTGGTGCAGCTGCACGATGGCCTTGCGGCCACCGACGAGGAGCTGATTGCCGAGTGTGGCGTGCACGTGGCGCGCTACAAGGTGCCCAAGGCGATCGTGCGGGTGGCCAAGGTCGAGCGCTCCCCGTCTGGCAAGGCCGACTACCGCTGGGCCAAGGAAATCGTTTCGGCCTCCTGAGGAACCCGAGCTGGCTCGGGTGCGCGGTCTCAGCCGGTCAGCGCGTTGCGCGGGAGCGTGAGCGGCAGGTCCAGCGACGACGTCAGCCCCGGCGGCGCGGCCACGACATAGGGTGCCGCGTTCAGGATCCGCATGGCGGTAGCCACCATGCCGTGCTCGCTGGCGTCGTCTGGCCCCCCGAAGGTCAGTTCGCACGTCATCGACGGTGAACCCTCGATGACAATGCGGTACGTGCCGTCGCGGTCTGCGTCGGGCCAGTCGGGGGCCAGGTCGGGCGCCATCCGGTTGATGTGCTCGATCACGATGGCCTCGCGTCCGCCGACGACACCGATCGTCTCCATGCGCACGGCCCCGCAGGTTCCCGCAGCGATCAGTCCCGCTGCCACCTGGAGATCGCGCGGCGTCTCGCGACGCTCGTACGTCTCGCGCACCTCGTCCAACGTGACACCCAGCGCATGGGCTACGTACTGCACGGGAGGCCCCCACGCGTGCAGCTGTGAGCCAGCCAGCTGCATCAGGGGCGTGGCGTCGAGAGGAAGGCCGAAGCCGAACACGTCGAACATCAAGAACTCGTTCGCGTAGGTGTCGTAGCGAAAGATCTCCTGCGTCCGGATCGACGTGATCGTCTCGGACGCCGTCGCGAGTAGGGCCACGAGTTGATCACCCACGAAGCCGGGCTCGACGCCAGAGGCGTAGATCGTGGCTCCGCCAGTCGCTGCAGCCGCTTCGAGGCTTGCCACGTGCGCGGGGTCCCAAGCGGCGGGGAACATCAATCCCGGCGAGCTGACCGTGACCACGTTGATGCCGGCGCTGAGCAGAGCGACGTAGACGGGCATGTTCGTGGCGTCCAGGTCAGGGCCCGACGCGGTGTAGACCACGCAGTCGGGACGACTGGCAATCACCTCGTCGATCGACCCGGTCGTGATCACGCCGATCGGGCCGATGCCCACCAGCTCGCCAGCATCTCTGCCGACCTTGGCCTCGCTGTGCACCCACACCCCGACGATGTCGAGGTCGTCGCGGGCGTGGGCGGCGCGCAAGCACAACTGACCGACGGCGCCGGTCGACCAGATCACGATACGAGTCATCGACGGAGTGAAGCACCCCGACTGCCGGGCGTCAACAGTGTTGACACCTGGCAGTTGACGCGCGTCAAAACTCAGGGCAGGGTGCCGCTTCATGAGCGAGAAGCAGGTAGTAGTGGTGGTCGGTGGTGCCTCCGGCATCGGCGCTGGCATCGTCGAACGGTTCCGAGCCGACGGGCACCAGGTGGTGGTGGCTGATCGCACCGAGGCCGACGGCGTCGTGTCCACCGACGTGACCGACGAAGCGGCGGTCGAGCGCCTCCTTGACCAGGTGGTGGCCGAGCACGGGCGCCTCGACTCAGCCGTCAACTGCGCGGGGATCAGCACGTTCGGCCTGGTCGTCGACCACGACGTGGCCGAGTTTCGAGCCGTGCTCGACGTCTGCCTCACCGGGGCCTTCCTCGTGCTCAAGCACGCCGGGCGTCGGATGACCGAGGGCGGCTCGCTGGTCAGCCTGACCTCGCTCAACGGCCGCCAACCCGGTGCCGGTCTGGCGGCCTACTGCTCGGCCAAGGCCGGGCTCGCGATGCTCACGGAGGTTGCCGCGCTCGAGCTGGGTCCGCGCGGAATCCGGGTCAATGCGGTCGCTCCCGGGCTGGTGATCACTCCGTTGACCGCGCCAGCCATGGACGTGCCTGGGGTGCGCGACGACTACCTGGAGAACACGCCGCTCGGACGTCCCGGCACGGTGGAGGACATCGCGGCCGCGGTTGCGTTCCTCTGCTCCGACCAGGCGGCCTGGATGACGGGCGAGGTGCTCGACCTGAACGGTGGCGCCCACCTCAAGCGCTATCCCGACATCAATGCTCACCTGACCCGGATGCTCGGGTGACCGCCGTCGCAGGATCGGTCGCGCTGGTCACCGGCGCTGGCTCGGGCATCGGAGCAGCTCTTGTGCG
>JBAUWM010000458.1:0-11870 GCA_049583775.1 Nocardioides sp. | reverse complement strand
CGAGGGAGGCGCGACTTCGGGCTGCCGGCCGGTACCGGCGGCAGTAAGAGGCGTGGCACAGATACGAGCCGCCTTTGAGTACCCGCTCAGTACCCCAAGTAGATGCGGTCCACTCCCACACGTTACCGATCATATTGTGCGTGCCGAAGGCGCTGGCTGGGAACGCCGTGACCGGGCAGGTACCCGAGTAGCCGTCGGCTGCCGTGTTTGACCCGGGGAAGGTTCCTTGCCAGACGTTGGCGAGGTGTTCGCCATCTGGCTCCAGTTCATCGCCCCAGGGAAACGTTGTCGAGGACCCGGCCCGGGCGGCGTACTCCCACTCGTCCTCGCTCGGAAGTCGTTTGCCTGCCCAGGTCGCGAATGCCGCCGCGTCACGAGCGCTGACATGGACGACGGGGTGGTCATCGCGGGCGGCGAGATCGCTCTGGGGTCCTTCAGGATGCCGCCAATCGGCACCGGGAACTTCGCGCCACCAGGGTGCGGCGGCGACCCCGCGCGTCTCAGGAAAGTCGTGCGGGAGGAATCCGCCGAAGACGAACGAGCACCCGTGCTGCTCGGCGTCCGTGACGTGGGCGGTGTCGTCCACGAAGGTCGCGAAGCGCTCGTTGCTGACGGCATGCGCGTCCAGGATCATCGCGTCGACGTGGACCTCACGTGTCGGTCCTTCGTGATCGTCGGGATAGCTCCACGGGCTCTCGTCGCCCATGACGAAGGTGCCGCCCGGTAGGCGCACCATGGCAGCCTCGTCACGACCGGTCGACGTCGACGCGAGCGGTCGCGCCTGGCTGTTCGGACGGGGCGACGACGGGGTGCAGCAGGTCATGGAGCCCCTTTCGATGGGGTCGCAGTGGATGCGGCCACAGACTACGGCGGCGGTGAGCATCGAGACGTGGTCGCATTGCACCCAAAAGTTTTGTCACAAGTTTGCCACAACAATGGCGATTCGGGCCTACGCTTCGTTGAGGTGGCGCTGATGACCCGACCCACGCCAGGAAAGGATGCGCAGGCATGACGGATCTCCCAGGCGTGTTCGGGACCGTGGCTCCGTACCTGGAGGACTACGGTTACCTGGCAGTCTTCCTGGCAGTGGTGATCGAGAACTTCGGGATTCCGATGCCTGGCGAAGCGACCCTCATCTTGGCCGCGCTATTTTCAGTGTCGGGTGTGCTCGATCTGCGGATCGTTATTGCGGTCGCGTTCGTGGCGGCAGTTCTGGGCGACAATCTGGGTTACGCCTTCGGGCGCTTCGGTGGCCGGCCGCTCGTGCTGCGGATCGGTCGCCGATTCGGGGTGACCAACACGTTGCTCGACAAGGTGGAGGTCTTTTTCGATCGGCACGGCGCCAAAGTGGTCGTCGCAGCGCGGTTCCTGCCGATCATGCGACACCTGAACGGGATCTCGGCTGGGTTGTCGCACATGGCATGGCGCCGGTTCCTGGCGGCCAACATCGCCGGTGCCGCCATCTGGGTCGCTGTGTGGTGCTTCGTGGGCGTGCGTGCAGGAGAGCACATCGACACCATCCACACCGTGCTGGAAGAAGGATTCCGTTGGGTCGTCGTAGCCCTGGTGGTCCTTGTCGCACTGTGGGTCGTGCGTCATCGAGTCGCTCGCCGCGCGTCGGCTGTTCCCGTTGCCTCGCCGGAAGCAGTGACCGGCGTCGCTAGCCGGGACGAGCGCCACCTCACGCACCCGGCTCAGCAGCCGGAGCCGACGTTGCCGTCCGACGTCGTGGATTCCTGATGATCGAGATCACCCTGCTGGGCACAGGTAGCCCGCTTCCCGACGCGGAGCGAGCCGGACCCTCGACGTTGGTGCGAGCGGGCGAAGCGATCTTTCTGGTCGACGCGGGCCGCGGAGTGGTCATGCGCGCGGCTGGAGCCGGGACCGCGCCGAACGCCCTGAGCGCGGCGCTGATCACGCACTTGCACAGCGACCACATCACTGACCTCAACGACCTCATCACCACCAGGTGGATCACCACGTTCGTCGAGTCGCCCCTGCGCGTGATCGGGCCGCCGGGCACTCACGCGGTAGTCGAGGGATGCCTTCGTGCGCTCGCTCCCGATATCGGCTACCGCACCCGGCACCACGCAGATCTAGAGGGCCCGCCACCGGTGCACGTCGACGAGGTCAGCTCCGGGGTGGTCTGGGACGAAGCCGGCGTGGTGGTGACGGTCGGGGCCACTGACCATCGTCCGGTCGAGCCGACGATCGCCTTTCGCATCGAGCACGACGGCGTGGCGGTCGTCGTGGCTGGTGACACGGTCCCGTGCGCCACGCTCGACCGGCTCTGTGTCGGCGCGGACGCGCTGGTCATGACGGCAATTCGCAAGGACCTCCTCGCAACCTTGCCGCTGCCGAGGCTCCAGGACATCCTCGACTACCACTCGTCGGTCGAGCAGGCCGCGCAGACGGCGGAGCGAGCCGGTGTCGGCGCGTTGGTCCTGACGCACTACGTGCCCGCCCTTGTGCCCGGCACCGAGCACGAGTGGCGCGCCCTGGCGGCGTCGCACTTCTCCGGTCGGGTCGAGCTGGGTAGCGACCTGCACCGGGTCGAGATCGGCTGAAGTGCGGACGATTACTGCGTTGCGCTCTCGATCTCGAGTGCTGCAGCGAGGTCGAGCCACTGGTCGTCGGCCCCTTCGACGTCCACAAGGGCGAGACGGCCTGTGAAGCGCGCCGGCGCGGGATAGCCGCCCACAGTGAGACCGCGGTCGCAACCCACGTCGACACCGGTGTAACCGGTCCGGGCGCGCGCCATCTCGGGAATCGTCCCCTCTCCGGCCGGCGAGCCGTCGATCGTCAAGGTGACAAGGGCTCTGCTGCCTGAGCGCACGATCGCGGCCTGCACGCGGACCAGCCGACCGTGTGGCACGCCATGCGACGACCGTGTCGTCGTGGCAAGGCGTCGGTGCACGTAGTGGTGGATCAGGTGCCCCTCGTCGATGCGCAGGGCGTAGCCCGCCACGGAGTCGCCGTGGGCGATCAGGACGCCGCCGTCGCCGGGTCCGGGCAGCAGCACGTCCGCCCCGATCGTGTGAGAGCGCCCACGGACATCGGGTGACATGGCGTCGGGCAATCGGCTGCGCCCCGGGTACAGCCTCCAGCGAGCGGGCATCAGGCTCCCCAGGGGCCCTGTCCGTAACGGCCATGGATGATGTCGCCCTCCATGCCACCGATGATCGCCCCGAGCGGCAGAGCATCGTGCTGACGGGCTTCGTCCCACCACAGCTCGACCATCGCAGCCAGGCGCTCTGGCTCGGCATCGGCGAGGTCGTGCACCTCGTTCCAGTCCGTGTCGAGGTGGTAGAGCTCCCACCGGTCGGCGTCGAAGTCGGTGAGCTTGTCGGCCTCGCCGGAGATCACGAAGACGAGCCCCAGCATGGGCTCGTGATGGGTCACGGCCTTCCAGCCGTCCTGCCAGATCGCGCGTTGACCGTTCATCTCGAAGTACTGCACAGACTTGTTGGTCGGCGCCTCTGCGTTCGCAAAGGTGTAGCGCATGCTCAGTCCCTCGACCGGCTTCTGCGTCACGCCCTTGACCTGGTCGGGCAGCTTGAGTCCAGCCACATCGAGCGCCGTCGGGGTGATGTCGATGGCGTGGTGGAACTGCCGGCGCACGCCGCCAGCGTCGGGAATCTCCCCGGGGTAGCGAATGATCAGGGGGGAGCGGACGCCGCCGCCGTGGGTGTCCTGCTTCCACCGCTTGAGCGGGGTGTTGCCGGCCATGGACCAGCCGGTGGCGTAGTGGTTCGTCCACTCCTCGCCGCCGATGCTGTCGAGGTTCGCCTTGACCTCGGCGAGCTCATCCTCGGGGGAGTCGTACCCGGCGAAGAACTTCATCGCGTTCATCGTGCCGACCTCGCCCCCTTCCTGGCTGGCGCCGTTGTCGCTGAACAGTACGAACATGGTGTTGTCCAGCTCGCCCATCTCTTCGAGGGTCGCCACGAGCCGGCCGAGGTGCTCGTCGGTGTGTTCGACCATCCCGGCGTAGGCCGCTTGGAGGCGCACCATGGCGGCCTGGTCGTCGGGGGTGTACTCGTCCCAGCCCTTCACGTCCGGATTGCGCTCTGGAAGCGGCGTGTCCGGGCTCACCAGGCCCATCGCCTTCTGCCGTTCGATCCGGTCGGTGCGGGTGGCGTCCCAACCCTTCTCGAAGACGGGGACGTACTTGTCCACGTAGGAGCGCGGCACGTGGTGGGGGAAGTGCGGTGCGCAGAAGGCGACGTAGAGCAGGAAGGGCTTCTCGGCGTCGCCGTTGCGGTGGTCGTGGACCATCGAGATCGCGTTGTCGATGATGTCGGGGGTGAAGTGGTAGTCGGGGGTGTCCGGCACGTCGACCCAGTGGTTGTCCTCGATCAGGTCGGGTTTCCACTGGTTGGTCATTCCGTCAGGCGTGCCGTAGTACCGGTCGAACCCGCGCTGCAACGGCCACTGGTCGAACGGTCCGGCCCCGGTGAACTGGTTCATCGGGGTGAGATGCCACTTGCCGACGCCGAAGGTCGAGTAGCCCTGAGTCTGAGCCATTTCTGCGATCGTGGCCGTCGACTTGTGCATCATCCCGGTGTAGCCCGGATAGCCCATCGCGAAGTTGGGCAGCATGCCCATTCCCGTCGAGTGGTGGTTGCGCCCGGTCAACAGGCAGGCACGAGTCGGCGAGCACAACGGAGTGACGTGGAAGTTGGTGTAGCGCAGCCCTTCCGCCGCGAGCCGGTCGGCGGTCGGAGTCTCGATGTCTGACCCGAAGCAGCCGAAGTCGGACCACCCGAGGTCGTCGTAGAGGACGTAGACGATGTTGGGGGCGCCTTGACGCGCCCGTTGCACCGGCGGGAAGTGTGGCGTCGATTCGGCGAAGGTCCGCCCGATGGTGGCGTCGCTCCAAGCCGTCGTCGAGGCGGGGACGTCGTGAGAGTTCGCCATGGCCGTGACGGTAGGAACTGCCGGAGTCGATGTCAATAACTATTGGCAAGACCAGTGCCAAATGATAGACATGGGCACCATGACCAAGACCTCGTCGACGATCATTCTTTCCGCGTCACCCGAGACCGTGTGGGCGACGTTGGCCCGCTTCGAGGACGTCGCCCAGTGGGGCCGTGGCGTGAGCCAGAGCAGCCTGCTGGGAGAGGTGTCATCAGGTGTGGGGGCGGTGCGACGGGTGCAGGTGGGGCGCGCTGCGCTGCGGGAGACCGTTATCGAATGGGAGCCGTCCCGGGCGCTCGCGTACACGATCGAGGGTCTGCCGGCCGTCGTGCGCTCGGCCAGCAACTCCTGGAGGCTCACCGCGCACGGCACCGGCACCAGTGTGACCCTGACCGGCGAGGTCTCGACCAAGGTGGGCCGGGTCCTCGACGCGATCGTGGCTCGCAAGATCGGGAGTGCTAACCGCGAGCTGCTGACCGGGCTGGAACATCAGCTGCGCACCGTCGAGCCCGCATGACAGCGTCGGCTGACGCACGGCCCGACGTCGTCATCTTGATGACGGACGAGGAGCGCGCGGCCCCGCCGTACGAGCCAGTCGAGCTGGCCCGCTGGCGAGCCCGCACGCTCAGGGGCACTCAGTGGTTCCGCGATCACGGCGTCTCCTTCCAGCGGCACTACACGGGCTCGCTGGCCTGCGTGCCATCGCGCCCGACCTTCTTCACTGGCCACTACCCGGACCTGCACGGAGTCACGCAGACCGACGGGCTCGGCAAGGACGCCGGAGACAGCCGGATGAGGTGGCTGCCCGAGGGCGAGGTGCCCACGCTCGGCCACTGGTTCCGAGAAGCCGGCTACGACACGCACTACGACGGCAAGTGGCACATCACCCACGCCGATCTGCACGACGAGGAAGGCAGGCGCTGCGAGACCAACACGGTCGACGGGGAGGTCATCCCCGAGGCGGTGCAGGCCTATCTCGACGCTGACCCGCTCGCCCCCTTCGGATTCTCCGGATGGGTGGGCCCCGAGCCGCACGGCGCCAGCATGTCCGACAGTGGACTTCGCCGCGATCCGTTGATCGCCGACCGGGTCGTAGCCTGGCTCGAAGACCGCTACGCACGGCGCCGCGCCGGCGACGCGGAGGCGTTGCGGCCGTTCCTCCTCGTGGCCAGCTTCGTCAACCCCCACGACATCGTGCTCTTCCCGGCGTGGGTGCGACGGATGCCGCTCAAGGCCGGTCCGCTCGATCCGCCGCACGTCACCGAGGCGCCGACGCAGAACGAAGATCTCTCCCTCAAGCCCGCTGCGCAGATCGCGTTCCGCGAGTCGTATCCGTCGGCCTACGGGCCACCCACCGCGATCGCGCGCATCTACCGAGCGAACGCACAGAAGTACCGCGACTTCTACTATCGCCTCCACGCCGAGGTGGATGGCCCGCTCGACCGGGTTCGGCGGGCAGTCACCGAGGGTGGCACCGACGCCGTTCTCGTGCGTACGTCCGACCACGGCGAGATGTTGGGCGCCCACGGTGGGCTGCACCAGAAGTGGTTCAACCTGTACGACGAGGCGACTCGAGTGCCGTTCATCATCGCTCGGGTCGGAGCCGATGCCACCACGGCCGGCGAAGTCGCTGTCCCTACCTCGCACGTCGACCTGGTTCCGACGTTGTTGTCCGCCGCCGGTCTCGACCCTGCAGAGCTGGCCAACTCCCTCCGGCAACGTTTCACCGAGGTGCACTCGTTGCCCGGCCACGACCTGATGCCCCTGGTGGCCGACCCGACCTCGGGCGACGCCGGACGAGCGGTCTACCTCATGACGCGAGACAACATGTTGGAGGGCGACTCCGGCCTCTCAGGCCTGGCTCGACGCTTGGGGCGCACGAGTAGCCCGCCTCCACCGCTCCGCATCCAGGTGGCCGCGCACGTCGGGTCCAACTTCGAGGGGGTCGTCGTCCGCGTCGACGAGGGCGCCGGGGGAGACGGTCACCTGTGGAAGCTGGTGCGATCCCACGACGACCCCGCCACGTGGACCGAGCCGGGGGTCCGCCACCTCGCAGCCAACGGCCTCGCCGGCCCCGAGTACCGCACCGCGCGGCTCCCAGACCAGTGGGAGCTGTACGACCTCGATGCTGATCCGGCTGAGGCGATCAATCGGTGTGACGACCCGAGCGCGGCTACCGTGCTCGTCCACCTCCAGGGCGTGCTCGCCGACGAGCAGCGACGGTGCATCCCCGCCCGCAACCATCCCTGGCCCTATGCGGCCCGAAGATCAGGAGGCACCACCGTGAGAGCCACCCCACCCCCGCCTGCGCGTGTGCTCCGTCGTCTGGTGCAGCGACTCGGAATGCACCCCGACGATCGTGACCACGAGCAGCTCGAAGCTTCGGGTCGCCGGGCGCTCGTAGTAGCCACGAATCATGGCCGGCTCGCCGACGGCAAGCCCACCGGGGTCTACGCCTCCGAGCTGACGGTGCCGTACTACTACTTCCTGGACGCCGGCATGTACGTCGATGTGGCCAGCCCGCTCGGTGGAGCCATTCCCGTCGACCCTCTCTCGCTCAAGCCGGTCCTGCGCAGCGAGGCGGACGACCGCTACCTCGCCGACGACGTGCTCGACTCATTGGTGCGCGACTCGCTCGCTGTCGCCGACGTGGACGTCGAGGACTATGACCTCATCTACCTCGCGGGCGGGTGGGGGGCCGCGTTCGACTTCGGAGTATCCGAGCCGCTGGCAGCCCAGATGACAGCCGCCAACGCGGCCGGTCTCGTGATCGGCGGCATCTGCCATGGTCCGCTGGGTCTCCTCAACGCAACCACGCCGGCTGGCCGACCGCTCGTGGAGGGCCGCAAGATCACCGCCGTCACCGACAAGCAGGTGCGTGAGCTGCGGATCACCTCGACGCCGATGCACCCGGAGACCGAGTTGCGCTCGAAGGGAGCTGAGTTCGAGTCCACGACCAGGTTCCGCGATCCGTTCGCCAACCACTGGGTCGTCGACGGCAACCTGGTGACGGGACAGAACCAGAACGCAGGCCCGATGGTGGCCCGCGAGATGGTCAGCCAGGTCCTGCGTCGCACCGCGACTGCATGACCGAGGCCGCCGCCGCGCACGAGCGACGCACTACCTGACCCGCGCACCCAGACCTCGAATCCAGGAGACAAGCATGCAGGTACTACGCACCCCCGACGAGAGGTTCGCCGACCTCCCCGACTTCCCGTACGCACCGAACTACGCCGAAGTTTCCGACGGCGAGGGGGGTCTGCTGCGGATGCACTACCTCGATGAAGGGCCAGCCGACGGCCCGGTCGTCCTGCTCATGCACGGTGAGCCCTCCTGGTGCTACCTCTACCGCACGATGATCCCCGGCTTGGTGGCGGCCGGGATGCGCTGCATCGCGCCAGACCTGGTGGGTTTTGGCCGCTCTGACAAGCCGACTGAGCGAACGGACTACACCTACGCTCGCCACGTCGCGTGGGTGCGCGCGCTCGTCGTCGACCACCTGGCTCTCACTGACATCACGCTTTTCTGCCAAGACTGGGGCGGGCTGATCGGCCTCCGCGTCGTGGCCGACGAGCCCGAGCGATTTGCGCGGGTGGCGATCGCCAACACAGGTTTGCCGACCGGTCACGAGGGTGCGACGCCAGCCTTCATGTCGTGGCTGGAGTTCTCGCAAACGACGCCCGACTTCGCGGTGGGCACGTTGATCGACATGGCAACCGTCTCCACGCTCACCCCCGAGGTCCTGGCCGCCTACGACGCGCCCTTCCCGGACGACGCCTACAAAGAGGGCGCACGCATCTTCCCAGCCCTGGTTCCGATCAGCGCTGACGACCCGGCCTCCGCCGACAACGTGGCGGCCCGCGCCGTCCTTGCTCAGTGGTCCAAACCGTTCCTCACCCTTTTCTCCGACCAAGACCCCATCACCCGGGGAGGGGAGCGATGGTTCCAGGAGCACGTTCCGGGGGCCGTCGGCCAGCCGCACCAGACTGTCGCTTCAGGCGGTCACTTCCTGCAGGAGGACGTCGGGCCCGAGCTGGCTGCGCTCGTCGTCGACTTCGTCCGTGCTTGATGCCGCCGCCCAGCGACGGAGACGACCGTCGGCCGGCCTGGCTCTACGCCGCCGGCGAGGAGCCTGATCCCCGGTTCAGCCTCGCCAACGAGCGCACGTTCCTGGCGTGGGTCCGGACAGCACTGGCGCTGTTCGCCGGGGCGATTGCCCTTCACTCGCTAAACGTTCCAGACCAGCGGGCGTTGCGGGTCGTGATCGTGATCGTGCTCCTACTTCTAGGCGGTCTTGTCACCACTCTCGCTTTCGTCCGCTGGGCCCGGGTCGAAAAGGCGATGCGCACGCACTCGCCGCTGCCCTCGTTCGCACTGGGGCTCGGCACTACTGCCACGGTGGTGGTCTTCGCGATGGTTCTGGCCGTTGCTTTGGCACTCAGCCCGAGCTGACGAAATCTAAGACGCCAGGTCGTCCGGTGGCTGGGGGGCAGACCATCGGCGCGACCTGGCGTCGAGACGATCATCGCACCGCGACTGGTGGAGCGGCAGCAAGTTCGCCAAACCTGTTCCCCGACCTCTGTCTGGTCTAGGCCGCCTTACGCGGCGGCGACGAGGCCGACGGTCAGGGCACACAGGGCCAGACCGATGGCTTGGTCGCGGTGGATGTGCTCGCGCAGCACGATGGCGGCCAGCAACACGGTGAACGCGGGGTAGAGCGAGGTGATGACGGCGGAGATGGTCAGGAAGCCGGTCTGGGTCGCGAGCAGGAAGAGCACGGTGGCCGTAGCCCCGAGCAATCCGGATATCAGGCCGAGCGCAGCTCGCGGAGTGCGCGGCACCCATGGTTGCCGCAGCGCGATCGCGACGGCGATCACGACGAGGACGCCGACGACCTGGTTGAGCGCGAGTGGCAAGAACCCGGACTCCTCCGGAATCTGGGCGAGCGCCGCAAACAGCGTGCCGAAGCCGAGGCCGGCGAGAACGCCGTCGACGAGGCCCGACGTCGACACTGAGGTGGGCGTGGGTTCGCGGGCGACCAGCCAGATCGCCGGGATGGCGATCGCGATGCCGAACCAGGCCAGTGCGGCCGGGCGCTCACCGGTCAGGACGCCAACGACGATGGGTACGAGGGCGGCGCCGACGCCCGAGACCGGGGCCACCACGCCCATCCGGCCGCCGGCGAGGCCGCGGTAGAGGAATGCGGTCCCCACCCCGTTGCCGAGCCCGGCGAGCAGCGCCCAGCCGAGGTCGTCGCGTGTGGGCGAGCCATCGGTGACGAGGCCGAGGATGACGATGCAGATGGCGCCGCCAACCTGAGCCATCAGCGCGATCGTCCACGGGCTGATGCGCCGCGAGAAGACGCCGCCGACGAAGTCGGACAGTCCGTAGGTAACCGCGGCGATCAGTGCGAAGACGACGACCATTGATGCTCCGAAATGTCAGACGACCCCGGACATCGTCCGGGGCCGCCTGAGAAGTAGGTGGGGTGGGGGCTCAGTGCTCCGAGGGGGGCGCCGTCGCCGGTGTGGTCGCCAGCTTGTGGGTCTCGTCGACAACGGTGACGGCGATCTCCTTGAGCTTGTCTCCGTGCTCCCGAGCGTGGTGAGCGCAGAAGAGCAGCTCACCGCCGGTCTGGAGCTCGACACGGAGGTAGGCCTGGGCACCGCAGCGGTCGCAGCGGTCCTCAGCAGTCAGGGCAGTGCTGGGGGCGGTTGCAGTCGTCACTTTCGGCCTCTTCTCTGTTTCAGTCGGTGCTGTCACAACGTAGCGAGGGTTCCCAAGATTCCCATCGGCAGGTGCAACACGTCACTTGATCCAATCACGCAAGGTGTTCCCCGGTTGGGCATTTCCATGCTCCGAAACGTGATCCGCACGACGTCGTGCTCTCCGCTGGTCCGGATAGGCCAGCTCAGGCTGACCGACCGGGGGTTGTCGCTGTGCAGTTATGGGTCATCAGGTGCTGAGAGGTATTCGTAGCTGATGCTGTTCCAGTCTGGTGTCCAGGAGGGCCGCGCGGTGACGAATCGCGGTGACATCGCAGAACTGGGGTCGGAACGTGTCCACATCGTGACGTGCCAGGGTCAGGCGTGCCTGCACCGACGCCCGGCGTGTCGCGGGTAGATTCAGGGATGCCCCGCTCGACTCGATCAGGAGCCTGACGATCGCTGACAACACCTACAACGCTGCCCACCTGCTCGTGCTGGAGGGCCTCGATGCGGTGCGCAAGCGCCCGGGAATGTACATCGGGTCGACCGACACCCGAGGGCTCATGCAGTGCCTGTGGGAAATCATCGACAACGGTGTCGACGAGGCGCTGGCGGGCGCAGCACACCGCGTCGAGGTGACCCTGCACCGTGACGGCTCGGCGGAGGTGCACGACGACGGCCGGGGAATCCCCACCGACAAGGAACCGAAGACCGGGCTCCCGGGGGTCGAGGTCGTGGCCACGAAGCTTCATGCTGGCGGCAAGTTCGGCGGCGGGTCCTACGTCGCCACTGGCGGGCTCCACGGCGTCGGGCTCTCGGTGGTCAATGCGCTCTCGTCGCGGATGGACATCGACGTCGACCGCACGCCGTCCACGCAGGGCATCAGCTTCCGGCGTGGCGCGGCCGGGGTCTTCGCCACCGATGCGCCGGACGCCCCGTTCGAACCCCAGAGCGGGCTGACCCGCAAGGGTGGGCGAGTTGCCAAGGGCAAGACCGGCACCCGCATCAGGTTCTGGCCCGACCGGCAGATCTTCACCAAAGACGCCACGTTCGAGATCGAGGGTCTGCTCGGGCGCGCGCGGCAGACCTCCTTCATCGTGCCTGGTCTCGAGCTCGTCATCCGTGACCTGCGCGGCGACCAGCCCGTGGAGGAGAAGTTCCGCCACGACGGCGGCATCACCGAGTTCGCGCAGTTCCTGGCCCACGACGAGCCTGTCACCGATGTGCTTCGCATCCAGGGCT